>NZ_JBSFJC010000130.1:0-22488 GCF_053597855.1 Kitasatospora sp. NPDC001225 | reverse complement strand
GGCCAGGGCGGGCGCGGCACCGAAGCCCGGCAGCGGCGCGCAGGCCGTACCGAGGGCCGCGCCGAGCAGGATCGCCGGGAAGATCGGGCCGCCGCCGGAGGGCGGGCTGCCGCTCGCCGCACCGCCACCGTCACCGCCCGGCGGACCGGTCTCGCCCGGAGGGCCGAGCCGGACCACCAGCAACGGCGCCCCGCCACCCGCCCGCTCGCGTTCCCGCTCCGCACCGCCGAGCGCGGCGGGCTCCGCCGCCCCGGCCCGGAGCGCCGCCGCACGCAGCCGTACCGTCAGGTCCTTGCACTCCGAGACCGCGTCCACGCCGTCGATGCACGTCCAGTAGAGGCTCTCGGTGTCCGCCCCGCAGGCCAGCACCACCAGCGTCTCGCCGACCTCCTGGAGCAGCCCGTCCAGCGCCCCCAGGGCCGGTGCCAAGTCCCCCAGGTCGGTGAGCCGCGCGGCCCGGCCGCCGCTCACCAGGGCGGCCCGGACGACGGAGCGGTCCAGGCAGACCGCCGCGTGCGCCCCGGCCTCGGACAGCTGCTGCCCCAACCCGGTGAACTCCTCGTCCTCCGACTCCGCCAGCCTGGCGCCCACCGCCTCGGTGAGCAGCGCGGCCTGCCGCGCCTCGGCCAGCACGTCCGGTACGTGCCTGGCCTCGGCCAGGGCGTACCGGGCCGTCTTGATCAGTCGCAGCGCCTCCATGGCCACCGCTCCTCCCGCTCGCTGTCGCCGTCGACCCGGGCCGCCGGGAGGGGCGGTCCGCGTGGTGACGGCTGGTCACGGCGAAAGCGTGCGAGGAAGTGCGCGAGCGCGCATCCACGTTGTCAGAAGCTGTGGACAAGTCCGGGGTTGTGGATAACTTTCGTCCCTCACACGGGTTGGTCGTCCACGTCCGGGTTGACGGAGGTCGCCCTCTCGGGCGCGCGGGCCACGCTCCCGGCGGCCTCACCCGCCCCTGGGTCGGCACCGCCCGCGTCCTGGCCGGCGGCGCCCTCGTCCGTCGGCACCGGGAAGCGGAGCTCGTTCCGCTCGATCTTGGCCGCCAGGGCCTCCAGCGGATCCACCCCGACCGCCGTGCAGAACTGCAGCAGGTACGCCAGCACGTCCGCGACCTCGTCGTGCACGCGGTGCGCGCGCTCCGGGTCGGACATCACCGTGGCCGCCTGCTCGGGCGTCAGCCACTGGAAGATCTCCAGCAGCTCCCCCGCCTCCACGCTCAGCGCCGCCGCCAGGTTCTTCGGGGTGTGGAAGGGCTCCCACCGCCGGGCCGACGCGAAGTCCACCAACCGCTGCCGCAGGACATCCACCGTGGGCTCTGCCGGCCCCGTCACTCGTTCGCTCACCCCTCCAGGTCTACCGCATCCCGGCCCGCCGCCCCACCGCCCACCGAGGACACCCCGCCGCCGCCCGCGAATCCGGCCACCCCCGCCGACCCCGCCGGCTCCTCCGACCCGCCCGCTTCCGCCTCCAGGCCGACCGCCTCCCCGGCCGCTTCCCCGTCCACCGCACCAGCCGCGCCTCCGGCCGCCTCCCCGCGCCCGCCCTGGACCGGCACCCGCGCCGTCTCCGGCCGCAGCACCGTGAACCCCGAGTCCGGGTCCCGCCGGCACTCGACCAGCACCACCCCGCCCCCGGGCCCGCAACCCAGCACCTCCCGCGCCGCCGCCGGCTCCTGCAGGGCCGCGACCACCCGCAGCTGGCTGCGCTCCGCCATCTCCCGCGCCAGCCGCAGCAGCGTGCCGGTCTGCTCGGCGGAGAGCCCCGCCCCCAGGTCCTCGGCCAGCACGGTGAGCTGCCGGTGCGCCCAGGGCACCTCGGCGGCAACGTCGAGGTCGAGCACCCCGGCCCCGGTCAGCAGCACCGCGGCGAAGGCGAGGTGGCGCAGCATGCCGTCGGAGGCCTGGTCGGCCCCGGTGCGTCCGAGGACGCCCTCGTCGAAGACGGCGAGGACCCGCTTCACGCCCGCGCTCTCGCGCTCGGCCAGGGTGAGCCCGAGCAGCGGGTGCGGCGCGGCGGCCTGCACGGCGCGCAGCAGCTGCCCGTACCGGCGCGGGCACTCGTTGCTCAGCCGGGCGACGACGGCGGAGATGTTGGCGGCGTTGCTGCGCAGCCGGGCCTGCGGGTCGGCCCGGGCCCAGCCGCGCATCAGCGCGGGGACGGGGTGCAGCGGGAAGACCTCGCGCAGCGCGGTGAGCAGGTCCTCGGTGGCCGCGAGGACGAGGCACTCCCCGGCCGAGGAGCCCGCGACCCGCAGCGGCAGCTGTGCGGTGATCATCGTGCCGCTGGGGAACGGTGCCCGGATGTCGCCCTGGCGGGTGTCGTTGTGCCAGCAGACGTTGACCCGCCGGTTGCGGACGTCCTGCTCGCCGGTGTCCATCAGGGTCCGGCCGTCGAGGGTGAGCGACTCCCGGGCGATCCGGACCGGGCCGTCGGTGCGGACCACCACGTCGAGCCGGATCAGGCCGTGCGGCGAGCGGACGGTGCAGCCGAGGTTGATCGCGTGCCGCCCGTGCGGGACGCACCCGTCGAGGCCGCCTCGGACGGGTGCGGCGAGCGGGCCGGTGCGCTCGGGCAGTCCGTCCAACGAGTCGGCGATCTCCTCGCCGAGGGCGAGCCGGGACAGCACGGCCAGCGCGTCGAGGGCGTTGGACTTGCCGACGCCGGCGGGCCCGTGCAGCACGGTGAGGGGCGCGAGCGGCAGCACCGCGCGCCGGTAGGACTTGAACGAGGTGAGTCGGAGCTCCTCGACGGTGGGTCGCGGCACGGGCGGCCGGTCGGGCCCCGGGGCGCCCGGTCGGAGGTGGGACGGCCCTGCGGGCACGGTGGCGTCGCGGTTCACCTGTCGGACGTTAGCCGCAGGCCGACCGGCAGAAACGTGCCTGCGCGGCAGATTCATCCCAACGTGGGGCTCAGCGCCGGTACGCGGCCACCGTCACCGAGGCCGTCACCTCGACCGGCTCCGGCAGTTCCGCGAGCGCGGCGGCGAGCCGTTCCGGGTCGGTGTGCCAGGCGCTCGGCCCCATGCCGACGACGGTGCGCACGTCCTGCGGGCCGAGCCGCAGGGTGAACTCGACCTCGCGCCGCCCGGCGGGCTCCAGGTACGGCCCGAGCTTCTCGTCGATCCGCCGCTGCTTCTCCTCGTCCACCGACAACAGCCCCAGCGCGCCGACGAGTTCACGCAGGTGGCGGGCGGTCGGCGAGACCAGCAGCAGAGTGCCGCCGGGGCGCAGCACCCGGCGGATCTCCGGCCCGTTGCGCGGTGCGAAGACGTTGAGCATCAGCTCGGCCGAGGCGTCCCGCAGCGGCAGCGGGCGCCAGGCGTCGCACACCACGGCGCCGATCCGGGGGTGCGCCTTGGCGGCCCGGCGCAGCGCGAACTTGGAGATGTCCAGGGCCGCGCCGACCGTGCCGGGCAGGGCGTCCAGGACGTGCGCCAGGTAGTGGCCGGTGCCGGCACCGAGGTCGGCGACCAGGCCGTCGGACGCACCGGCGACGGCGGCGGCGGCCTCCGCCAGCGCCTCGGCGATCGGCCGGTAGTGCCCGGCGGCGAGGAAGTCCGCGCGGGCCGCGACCATCTCGGCGGTGTCCCCGGTGCCGGTGTGGGCGTCGCCGGCGAGGAGACTGACGTAGCCCTGCTTGGCGAGGTCGAAGCTGTGCCCGGCCGGGCAGCGCAGGCTGCGGTCGTGCCGGGTGAGGGCCTGCGCGCAGTGCGGGCAGGCCAGGTAGCGCTCGATGTCCTGGAGCAAGGTTCCGTCTTCTCTCGCCGTACGCCCCGGCCGGTCGGGGCGCCAGCCAGCCTAACGACCCCGGCGGGCCGGACGCCCCAGGCCATCGGCCCGGGTCGGCTCTACCCCGCGTCCCTCCCGGGCCCCGGCCCGGGCCCCGCGAGCGCCCGCCCCCGCTCCGCCCCGACCCGCAGCGCCAGCGCCACGAGCGCCTCCGGCGCGCCGGCCCGGCCCCGGACCCCCGGGAAGGCGTTGACGTCCACGATGACCGGCTCGGCGGGCCCGTCGAGCAGGTCGACCCCGTACACCTCGAGCCCGAACACCTCGCCCACACGCAGCGCGAGCGCCGCCCGCCCGGCGGACGGCTCCCAGTCCTCGGCCCGCCCCGACTTCCCCGTGCCGGTGGCGAGTTCGGACTGCCGCCGGGCCGCGAACACCTGCCCGTCGACGACCCACAGCTTCTGGTCCCAGCCGGTCCCCGGGACGAACGGCTGGGTGACGACCGGCTCCCCGGGCCAGCGCTCGGCGAGTTCGCGCAGCCGGTCCGGCCCGTCCACCCGGGCGACCAGGTCGTGCCGCCTGCTGTGCCGGCTCTTGACCACGAACGGGTAGGCCGGGTCGGCGAGTTCACCCAGCAGGCCGACCGCGTCGGTGGCCGCGAAGGGCAGCCCGGCGGCGCGGGCGAGGTCCGCCATCCGCACCCGGTCCTGGCACCGCCCGGTGGCCGCCGCCGAGTTGACCACCGGCGCGCCCCGCCGCTCCAACTCCCCCGCCAGCGCCAGCGCCTGCGGCGTACGGGCCTTGAGCAGGTAGACGTCCGCGAGCCCGGTCACGGGCCCCGCGGGCGGGACGGCCGCGACCTCGTGCCCCCGGCGCACCAGCAGTTCGGCGGCCACCGCCAGCACCGGGTGCCCCGGGTCGCCGGTGATCAGCCCGACCTTCACATCAACTCCCCCTCACCGAAGCCCCGTTGGCCGTACGGGTCGCCGCCCGCGGGCACCAGTTCGGCGGGCCCGGCGGGCAGCGACACGGCCGTGCCGCTGCGCGCGAGCCGCAGCACCGCCCGGGCGACCCGGGCCACCGCGTCCGGCACCTGCCGGAAGCTCGGGAAGTCGTTGACGTCCACCACCACCGGTCCGTCCGGCCCCAGCAGCACGTCCACCCCGTACAGGTCCAGCCCGAACACCTCGCCGACCTGCGCCACGATCCGCGCGACGCTCCCCGGCAGCGGCACCTGCCGCTCGCGCACGCCCTGCCCGGGGTGCAGCGGGGAGGAACGTTCCGTCGCGAAGAGCTCGCCGTCGACGCAGTACACCTTGAGGTCGGTCCCGGAGTTGGGCACGTACGGCTGCGCGATCAGCAGCCCCTCCCCCGCCAGCTCCGGACCCACCTCCAGCAGCTGCTCGGGGCTGCGCACCAGCCGCACGGCGCGCCCGGAGCTGCCGTCGGCGGGCTTGACCACCAGCGGGTACTCGGCGGCCGGGATCTCCGCCAGCCGCTCCCAGCGCGCGGCCGCGTACGTCACCGGGACGGGCAGGCCGCGGGTGCGGCCGATGACCGCGGCCAGCGCCTTGTCCCGGACCCCCCGGATCGAGCGCACGTCGTTCACCGTGGTGAGGCCGACGGCGGCGGCCGACTCCAGCAGGGTCAGTCCGGGGCCGCCGGACACGGTCTTGAGCACCCAGGCGTCGTGGCTGCCGGCCCGGACCTCCTCGGAGATCGCCAGCAGCGAGTCCCCGGGGCGCAGCACGTCCACCCGGTGCCCCCACGCGGTGAGTTGGCGTGCCACGTCGAGCGGCATGCCGTCGTGCCGGTAGTGTTCCTCCACCAGAAAGCAGAGCCTCATCGGCCTGTCTTCCCCCTTGCCTCGCCTCGTGCAGACGTCCGCCGTCCCCCTCGGCAGAGCTGTAAAGGCTTCAGCATGCACGCCGCGGCCGCACAAGATCGCTGCGGGCGGGTAAGCGTTCGGCAACAATCGGCCCCCGGAACGGCGACGCGCGGGCGGCGCCGAGCCCGGAGGAGCCACGGTCCGCCCCGACAAACCGGTGGCGCCCCTCCCCCGCCCCTGCTTGGATGCACGCCGTGACCCCTGATGATCATGCCCACGACCGCCCCCTGCTCGACGAGATCGAGCGCTACTACGACGCCGTGCCCCGCAGCGCCGCCCGCACCGAGGACTTCGGGCCGCTGACCCTGTTCCTCCGCGACGGGGCCGGCTGGCCCTACTACGCCCGCCCGACCCTCGGCCACACCGGCCCCGCCGCCACCGCCGAGGACGTCCGCCGGGTGCTGGAGCGGCAGCGGGAGGCGGGCGCGCCGGAGGCCTTCGAGTGGGTGGCCGAGCAGAACCCGGAGCTGCGCGCGGCGGTCGAGGCTGCGGGCCTGACGGTGCACGAGCACCCGCTGCTGGTGCTGGGCCCGCAGGACGAAGCGGCCCCGGCGCCCGAGCTGCCGGAGCGGGTGGAGGTCCGGGTGCTGGCGCCGGACGCCCCGGAGCTGGCGGCCGCCGTCGCCGTCCCGCACCTGGCCTTCGCCGAGCCGGGCACCGCCGTCGGCCCGGCCGGCGCGGCCGAACTCGCCGAACGCGCGGCGACGTTGGCGGCCGACGGCACGGCGGAGCGGATCGCCCGGCGGATCGCCACCGGCACCACCGTGCTGGCCGCGGCCGTCGAGGACGGCACGGTCCTGTGCGCGGGCCAGCACAACCCGGTGGGCCCGGTCACCGAGGTGGCCGGGGTGGGCACGCTCCCGTCCGCGCGCCGTCGCGGGCTGGGCCTGGCGGTCACCGCGGCCCTGGTCGAGCACGCCCGGGCGAACGGGGTGCGGACGGTGTTCCTGTCCGCCGCCGACGAGGACGTCGCCCGGATCTACCGCCGGGCCGGCTTCCGCACCTTCGCGACGGCCCTGATCGCGGAGCCCGCCGCCCAGCAGGAGCCCCCCGCGTAACAGGCCGCCCACCGACCCCAGCCCGGAAGGCCCCGACAGGGACGGGGACGGCGCCGGTCAGTCGTCGTCCTCGTCCTCCTCGTCCGCCCCGCTGACCTCCTCCCCCTCCGCCTCGTCCACCACCCAGGCCGCGAGCCGCTCGGCGACGCCCGACACCCCGAGCCGCCCCTCGCGGATGGCCCGGGAGAGGCTGCGCACCTCGCGGGCGGTGGTGGCGACGGTGCAGCCGCTGGCGACGAGGTAGGCGTAGGCGACGGCGGTCGCGAAGAGTTCGTTGGTCTTCTCCAGTGCCGGCACCCGGATCAGCTGGTGCATCAGCGCGGCGGCGCGGTCCTGTGGTTCGGGGTAGACCGAGATGTCGAATATCTCGGCCTGGTGGCGGGTGACCGCCGCGAGCAGCGAGCCGTAGTCGGTGACCTGCGGATCACCGGGCGTGTACTGCTCGGCGGTCATGAGCAGCCACGAGAGGTCGACCTCCAGCTTCAACGGCGCACGTCCTGGAGGTCGCCGGGCTCCCCGAACTCGGCGAGGAAGGCCGACTCGTACTCCTTCATGAACTGCGCGGCCGCGTCCACGAAGGCCCGCCCTGACTCGCCCATGTCCTGTTGGACCAGGCGCTCGATGTACTGGTTCATGGAGATCCCCTGCTGCTCCGCCCGTTCCCGGGCCATCTCGGCGGTCGTGGCGTCGACCCGCACGTTCAGCTGCTTCTTACCCATGCCGTTCAAGCTAGCGCTCAAGTGCTAGCACAACAAGGGCGTGCGCACACCGCCCGCACACCTGCCGCACGCCCCCGCGCAACCCGGCCGTCACCGCGGCGCCGGACGGCAGCCACCGGAACGCCGGACGGGCCGCCGACGAGGCGCCGGAACACCGGACGGCCGGGCCCGCGGCTGGCTGCCACGGACCCGGCCCGCGCCGGAAGGGGACGGATCAGAACTGGGTGCTGACGGTCACCCCGCTGAAGTCGCTCTTCGCGTAGAGGCTCACGTAGCGGTAGCCCGCCGTCGGGTTGGTCACCGTGATGCTCTGGGTGGTGCCCGCGTTGGTGGAGGCGGCGGTGTAGGCGCTCGGCGAGGCCCAGGTGCTGTCGCTGTAGTACAGGTACGCGGTGCCGGTGCCCCCGGAGGTGGTGATCTTCAGGGTGCTGGTGCCGGCCGGCAGGTAGACGTACAGGTAGTCCAGGTTGCCGGCGGTGGCCGACAGGTTGGCGCGCGAGCAGTTCTTGCCGAGCGCGTCGGTGCGCGGGTCGGTGCAGGCCGGCGGGGTGGTCGGGCCACCGCCGCCGCCCGTGGTCACGGCGACGGAGGCCGGGGTGCTGGCGGTCCTGCCGGTGTCGTCGGTGACGGTCAGCGCGACGGTGTAGGTGCCGGCGGCCGCATAGGTGTGGGTCGGGTTCTGCTGGTCGGAGGAGCTGCCGTCGCCGAAGGTCCAGTGCCAGGCGGTGAGCCGGCCGGCGCCGGTCTGGACGGACTTGTCGGTCAGCGTGACGGTCGCGCCGGAGACCGACTGGCCGAACAGCGCGGTCGGGCCGGCCGCCAGGCAGGCACCGCCGGCGCAGGTGTCGAGCCAGGCGTCGAAGTCGGCGTCGTAGCGGGTGCCGATGCCGTTGTAGACCGCGTAGCCGCCCTGGTAGTCGCCGGTGCGGAAGTGGGCGAGCATGGCGTCGATGTCCGCCGGGTGCTTCTCGAACATGTACCGGACGGCCAGGTAGCCCCACGGGTAGGTGCGCACGGTGTCCGAGTTGCCGTACGTGTTCTGGAAGAGGGTGCTCAGCTTGTAGGTGTGCTTGGCGGCCTCGGCCATCGCCTGGGTGTCGGTGGTGCCGCGGTAGGCGTAGGACTCGTACTCGGCGACGCCCTCGATCCACCAGATGTCCGGGACGGAGATCTCGGTGGAGAAGTTGCCCTTGAGGTCGTAGATGTTGTCCAGGTAGTGGGTGTACTCGTGGTTGAGGTTCCACACGTTGGCGGTGAAGCCGTCGTTCCAGGACTTCTGGTACATCACGCACACGGCCCGGTTGTTCGGGTCGGTCGGGTCCATGACGGTCTGTCCGCCGTTGTCGGTGGAGTTGTTGAAGATCGCCCAGGAGTAGGTCAGGTAGTCCGCCTGGTTGGCGAAGACCGCGAGGGTGAGCTCCTTGTCGTACTGACCGGGGATCGGACCGTTGTCCTTCACCAGCTTGTGGAAGAAGGTGTCCTCGCCGCGCAGGCTGGCGCAGACCGCGGCCAGGTCGGCGGGCGACAGGACCTCGGTCTGGATGGTGCGGTTGTCGCACACCAGCTGGTTCGGCAGCACCGCGGCGGTCAGCTTCGCCGGCAGGTCGCAGATGCCGTAGTACGAGCACTGGCCGGGGTCGAAGCTGTTGGCCTGGTAGGCGGTGTGGACGTACAGCGGGCCGGTGGCGCCGGTGATCTGCGCGCCGTCGAGGACCGCCTTGACCTTGCCCTTGACCGCGGCCTCGACCACCGGGCCGTCGCCGGCCATCCGGCCGAGGTCGTTGCCCGCGTTGACGTCCAGGTAGGCGTTGGCCGTGCCGAGGAGGTCCTTGTGGTTCAGCGCGAAGTCGCCGAGGGTGGCGCCGATGCTCGGGTCGGCGCCGACCGCGCTGACGAAGTCGGGGTTCCAGTTGCCCCGCCACAGCGGCGCGGAGAGCACCGCGTTGACCGCCTTGAGCATCTTCGGGAAGGCGTTGTACGAGTTGTCGTACGCCGTCAGCACCTGCTTGTAGACGCCCAGGTAGCTGCCCTGGAGGTTGGCGCTGTCGGTGAGCACCAGCACCTCGTTGAGCACGGTGCCGTTGGCGTCGCTGACGTCGGTGCGGTGCGGGGCGGCGAAGAACGCGTCGAGGGCGGCCTTGGAGCCGCTGGTCAGGGCCGCGCCGTACGGGCCCACCGCGTCCGCGTTGTTCGACTGCACGAACCAGCCGGCCCGCTGGAAGAGCACGAGCTGCAGGATGGCGGTCGAGTTGTCGCCGGTGTAGCCGGCCGCCATGGTCCGGAAGGCGTCGGCGACGGTGAGCATCTTCGATTCCTTGAAGATGCCGCCCGCGTCGGCGCCGGTGACGTTGAACAGCGTGTTGACGCAGTCCGTGGTCGAGCCCTCGATGAAGGAGACCAGGTCGGCGCCGCTGCGGCTGCCGAAGTCGGCCGGGGTGCAGCTCTGCGCGGCGGCGGCTCCGGCGGCTCCGCGGGCGGCGAGGGCCGGCTTGGCCGGGGGCGCCTTCGGCTCGGCCGGGCGCGGAGCGGTCTGCACGACGGTGTCGGCCGGCTGGCCCATCACGACCTGGCCGAGCAGCGCCGGGGGCAGCGGCTTGGCGACGGGGGCGAGGTCCTCGGCGGCACGGGCCTGGGCGGCCGGGTCGACGGTGAGGAAGGCGCCGAGCGGCTTCGGCTGGACGGAGCCCGGGTCGGCCGTCGGAGCACCGGCCGCGGGCCGGGCGGGAGCGGCGGAAGCACCGGAGGCGGCCGAGGCGGCGGAGGCGGCTGACGCCGTGGCCGGCAGCAGCGTGGCGGCGGCGCAGCAGCCGGCCACGAGGCCGGCCAGCAGGGTGGGGAGGGGTATCCGTGGGCGCACTGGTGGGGTCCTTCTCCTGTGGGGGAGGCGCTGGGAGGACTGCCGAGACGTTGGGGGAACGCGTCATGATCCTGCCAGCGACGGAAGGTCAGAACAATGTCACAGGTCATATGACATTTCCCGGCCCGGCCATAACACGGACCCCCGCCCACTGCCGCTACGACCGGTACGTCCGCGCGGCCCACGCCTGGAAGCTCGGCGCGGCCGCGATCAGGTCCCGGTACGCCGCGGCGGCCGCCCCGAACAGCGTCTCCACCACCTCCCCGCCCACCCCGGCCGGCCGCCAGACCAGCAGCTGCCGGACCCAGATCGGCGTCCCCGCCAGCGGCTTGACCACCACCTCCGCGAGCGGCCGGGTGGTGGCCTGGACGACGGAGATGCCGAGCCCGGCGGCGATCATCTCCTGGAGCTCCAGCCGGCCGCCGAGGAACTCGTGCACGGTCGCCGGGGCGAACCCCGCCGCGGCGCAGGCCCCGTGGAAGACGCCGTGCCAGCCGGCCCCGTCGTCGGGGGTCAGGAACCACTCCTCCTCCGCGAGGTCCGCCAGGGCCACCTCGGTGCGGTGCCGCAGCCGGTGGCCGGCCGGCAGCGCGACGAAGACCGGCTCGGTGACGATGCCGCGGTGCGCGACGGACGGCGAGTGGCACAGCTCCCGGCCCGGGTAGTCCACGGCCACCGCGACGTCCGCCTCGCCCCGCTCCAGCAGCTCGACGATGTCCGAGGAGCGGTAGACCGACGTCACGGTGAAGCGCTGCCCGGGCCGCTGGTGCCGGGCCCTGGTGACCAGCCCGGGCAGGATCGGGGCGTTGGTGGCCGCCAGCCGCAGCTCGCGCGGGGCGGGCCCGGCCGAAGCCTCCGCGCGGCGGCCCAGGCAGTCGGCGCGGGTGAGCAGTTCCCGGGCGGCGGCCAGCACCTCCACCCCGAAGCCGGTCGGCGCGACACCGGCGGCGGTGCGTTCGAACAGCGGGGCGCCCAGGTGGCGTTCGATCCGGCGCAGCTGGGTGCTGGTCGCCGGCTGCGAGGCGCCGAGCAGGGCGGCGGCCCGGCCGACGCTCCCGGTGTCGGCGATGGCGCACACCACGCGCAGGTGCCGCAGCTCCAACTCCATGACGCTCCCCCTCACGCATCGGCCGGCCCCGGCCGACGGCGCGGGGCGGCTGCCGCCAAGGGCGGTGCAACAGCACACATCACATGTCAGCTGCTCACCTTCGCCCCGGCGATTTGCCTCGTCAAGCCCCCTCCCGGGACCCGACGGCACTCCGCGCACCATCTTTTACCCGCGCATTGCCGACGCCTGACCTTCCGCCCTGCTCCGGTCGCGTCCACACCTGTCCTCCGCCCCGCTCCGGACCCGCCCGCACCTGCCCTCCGCCCCGCTCCGGGCCCCGCCCACCACCGCCGTGCCGCCACCAGGCGGAGCGGGACTTGAAGACCGACCCACCGTCCGGGACGCTGAAAACCCCCCTGCGTTCCCCCGAGCGGGCACCGACCGGTGCGGAGGCCGACCGATGACAGCCATGTTCGATCAGGAGCTGCGCGAGCAGCTCGCCCAGGCCCGCCGGGACCTCGCGGCGGCCCGGGCCGAAGGGGACGCCGACGGCGTCCAGGCGTACGAGGGCCGGGTCGCCTCGCTCCTGCGGCTCGCCGCCCAGCACGGCATCGACCTCCCGCACAGCGTCGACGAGGAGGAGCACAACGAGTAGCCGGCCCCCGGACGCGGCGGAGGCGGCCACCCCGAACGGGTGACCGCCTCCTGCCGTGCCTTCCCGGCGCCCGGGATCACTCCCCGGCCGGCTCCAGGATCGCCACGCACTCGAAGTGGTGCGTCATCGGGAACAGGTCGAAGGCCCGCAGCGACACCGGCCGGTAGCCGCCCTCGCGGAAGAACTTCAGGTCCCGGGCGAGCGCCGCCGGGTCGCAGGCCACGTACGCGATCCGGCGCGCCTCCAGGCCGACCAGGTGGGCGACGGTCTCGCGGCCGGCGCCCGAGCGCGGCGGGTCCAGCACGATCAGGTCGGTGGCGGTGATGCCGGTGCGCGGCAGCAGCGTCTCGACCCGGTCGCACTCGATCTGAACGTTGTCCAGCGCGGCCAGGTTGTGCCGGGCGTCGACCACGGCCTGCTTGGCGGACTCGATGCCGAGCACCGCGCCGTCCTCGCCGACCCGGTCGGCCAGCGCGCCCGCGAACAGGCCGACTCCGCAGTACAGGTCGAGCGCGCTCTCGCCCCACTGCGGGTCCAGCCCGTCCAGCACCGCGTCGACCAGGGTGTCCGGCGCCTCCGGGTGGATCTGCCAGAAGCCGCCGTCGCTGATCCGCCAGGTCCGCCCGGCGGCCCGCTCGCGGACGAAGCCGCGCCCGTGCACCTTGTGCACGTCGCCCTGCTCGTCCACCCGGGCGATCGACACCGGCTTGTCCAGCTCGACCAGCGGCAGCTGGGCACCGTCGCGCGGGGTGAGCACCACCTGGCGGTCGGAGGAGCCGGTCGCGGCGATCACCTCGACGCTCGCCACGCCCGGCCAGTCCCGGGTCTCGACGCCCAGCTCGGTGACGCCCTCGGCGGCGATCAGGCAGCGGTCCACCGGCTGCACCTCGTGCGAGCGGTACTTGCGCAGGCCGACCTTCCCGGTCTCGGCGTCCACCGTGTACTGCACCCGGGTGCGCCAGGCCGGCACCTGCCCGGCCGGCAGCTTGCCGCCGACCGGCTCGACGCTGCCGTCCCAGCCGGCCTCGGCCGGGGTGAGCCCGGCCAGCTTGGCCAGCTGCTCGGTCAGCACCGCCGCCTTGAGCTTGCGCTGCCCGCCGGGGGTGACGTGCTGCCAGTCGCAGCCGCCGCACTTGCCCGGACCGGCGAACGGGCACGGCGCCTCGATCCGGTCCTTGGAGGGCTCCAGCACCTCCACCGCGTCGGCCCGCAGGAACCGCGAGGTGGTGGTCCCGTCGGTCACCAGCGCGACGACCCTCTCACCGGGCAGCGCGTGCCGCACGAACAGCACCCGGCCCTCGTGCCGGGCCACGCAGTGCCCGCCGCCGTGCGCGACCGGGCCGACCTCGACCTCGTAGCGCTGCCCGACCAGCGGCTCCCCGGACGGCGCCTCGGGCCGCGAGGGCCGCGCGGCGGCGGTGCGCAGCGCCTTGGGCGGCCGCACCGCCTGCTTGCGCGGCGCCTTCCGCTCGGCCCCGGCGGCGCCCTTCGGCGCACCCTGGCCGGCGCCCTGGCCGGCGTCCTTGCCCGCACCCTTGGGCGCGTCCTTGGGCGCGTCCTTGCCGGAGCCCTTGGCGGAGCCCTTGGCGGAGCCCTTGGCCGTGGAGCCCTTGCCCGCGGCACCCTTCGCCGCGGAGCCCTTCCCGGCCACCGGCTCGGCGGGCCCCCGGTCCTCCCGCTCGCCCGGGACGAACGGCGCGGTGCTCGCGGTGAGGCCGTCGCGGTCGGTGGCCTCCGGACGGGACGGCCGGCCCCAACGCGGCCGGGAGACCTGACCGGGCTTGGAGCCGCCCCGGCGGGCGCCCTTGCCGGAGGCGCCGGAGGAGCCCGAGGAACGGGGCGGAGTGTTGCGGGTCACTGGGAGGAGTCCTTGCTGCGGTCGGGGCTGTCACCGGCGTTCGTACCGGTGGAGACGGAATCCTTCGACTTTACGGCCTTCGGCGCCCGAGGCTCGCCACGCCGGACGGCGCCCGGCGCCGACCAGGCCTTCTGCGGCTTGCGCCGCTCGGAGGACTCCAGCTGCCACGGTACCGAGGTGACCATCACACCGGGCTTGAACAGCAGCCGCCCCTTGAGCCGCAGCGCGCTCTGGTTGTGCAGCAGGTGCTCGTACCAGTGGCCGACCACGTACTCCGGGATGTAGACCGAGACCACGTCCCGCGGGCTGCTGCGCCGCAGGTTCTTCACGTAGTCCAGGACCGGCCCGGTGATCTCGCGGTACGGCGAGTCCAGCACCTTGAGCGGCACCTCGATGCCGCGCTCGTCCCACTCCCGCCGCAGCGCCGCGGTGTCCGCCGGGTCGACGTTGACCGTGACCGCCTCCAGCGTGTGGGCCCGGGCCAGCCGGGCGTACGCCAGGGCGCGCAGCGCCGGCTTGTGCAGCTTGGAGACCAGCACGATGGCGTGCACCCGGGTGGGCAGCACCACGTCGTCCGGCTCCTCGGCGGCGATGAGCTCGTCGGAGACCCGGTCGTAGTGGCGCCGGATGCCCTTCATCATCACGAACAGCACGGCCATCGCGGCGATCGCGATCCAGGCGTGGCCGATCTTGGTGACCAGTACGACGATCAGCACGGCCATGGTCATCACCAGGCCGAAGGCGTTGATCGCCCGGCTGCGCTGCATGTGGCGGCGCTTGGCCGGGTCGGTCTCGGTGCGCAGCAGCCGGGTCCAGTGCCGGATCATGCCGGACTGGCTCATGTTGAAGGCGACGAAGACGCCGACGATGTAGAGCTGGATCAGCCGGGTCGGGTCGGCGTCGAAGGCGAGGATCAGCAGGATCGCGGCGATCGCCAGCAGGATGATGCCGTTGGAGAAGGCCAGCCGGTCGCCGCGGGTGTGCAGCTGGCGCGGCAGGTAGCGGTCCTGGGCGAGGATCGAGCCGAGCACCGGGAAGCCGTTGAAGGCGGTGTTGGCGGCGAGCACCAGGATCAGGCCGGTGACGCCGGCGACGAAGTAGAAGCCGGGCGTGAAGTTGTTGAACACGGCCTCGCTGATCTGCGCCAGCGCGGTCTTCTGGTGGTAGCCGGGCGAGGAGCCGACGAGCTGCTCGGCCGGGTTCTCGGCCATCTGGACACCGGTCAGCCGGGCCAGCCAGATGATGCCCATGAACATCACGACGGCGATGCTCGCCATCATCAGCAGCGTGGTGGCGGCGTTCTTGCTCTTCGGCTTGCGGAAGGCCGGCACGCCGTTGGAGATCGCCTCCACACCGGTCAGCGCGGCACAGCCGGAGGAGAAGGACTTCAGCAGCAGGAACACCATCGCGAAGCCGGTCAGCGAGTCGTTGCCGGGGGTGGCGGCGAGGTGGAACCCGGAGCTCTCCGCGGGCATGTCCTGGCCGAGCGCGAAGTGCCGGAAGACGCCGTAGCCGACCATCCCGATCACGCCGACCATGAAGGCGTAGGTGGGAACGGCGAAGGCGCTTCCGGACTCGCGCACACCGCGCAGGTTCATGCCCATCAGCAGGACGACCACGACCACCGACAGGACCGCCTCGTGACCGCGCAGCGAGGGCACCGCGGACACGACGTTGGCGACGCCCGAGGTGGTCGACACGGCCACGGTGAGCACGTAGTCGACCATCAGCGCGCTGGCGACCACCAGACCGGCGGCCGGCCCGTGGTTGACGGTCGCGACCTCGTAGTCGCCGCCGCCGCTGGGGTAGGCGTGGACGTTCTGCCGGTACGAGGCGACCACGGCGAGCATCACGATCGCCACGACGACGCCGATCTGCCAGGAGAAGTGGATCGCCGAGGCGCCCGCGATGGAGAGGGTGAGCAGGATCTCCTCGGGGGCGTACGCGACCGAGGAGAGCGCGTCCGAGGCGAACACGGGCAGCGCGAGCCGCTTGGGCAGAAGCGTCTCGCCCAGCTTGTCGCTGCGTAGGGCGCGCCCGATCAGGATGCGTTTCGGAAGGTCAGTCGGCATAGGCACGTTAAGGAATCGTAGGGGCTCCCCGGTCAAGGCTCCGCCGTTTGTCCCCCCCTTCGTCGCGACTGCGTTCGGTGGACCGGCTAGCGTGTCGGATACGAGTCGGCGGGCAACACTCTGGTTGTCGAGCGTTGCCGGGTCGGCGCCCCCACGAGGAACCTCGTCCCGGACGACCGGGCGGGAAACGGAGCTGAACGGTGTTTGCGCAGGTCAAGACCCCTTCGGGACGGGTGAGGTAAGCGCCGGTGCACATCGTCATCATGGGCTGCGGCCGCGTGGGCTCCGCCCTCGCCAGAGCCCTGGAGAAACAGGGCCACTCGGTGGCCGTGGTCGACCAGGACCCGACCGCGTTCCGTCGGCTGGGCGCCGGCTTCAACGGGCGCCGGGTGACCGGCGTCGGCTTCGACCAGGACACCCTGCGCGAGGCGGGCATCGAGGAGGCCGGCGCCTTCGCCGCGGTCTCCAGCGGTGACAACTCCAACATCATCGCCGCGCGGGTGGCCCGGGAGAACTTCGGCGTCGAGAACGTCGCCGCCCGGATCTACGACCCCCGCCGCGCCGAGGTGTACCAGCGCCTGGGCATCCCCACCGTGGCGACGGTCCGCTGGACCGCCGACCAGATGCTGCGCCGACTGCTGCCGAGCGGCGCCGAGCCGCTGTGGCAGGACCCGAGCGGTGGCGTCCAGCTCGCCGAGGTCGCGTACGACCCGCGCTGGATCGGCCACCGGATCGGCGAGCTGGAGGAGGCCTCCGGCACCCGGGTGGCGTTCGTCACCCGGCTCGGCGAGGGGGTGCTCCCCTCGCCGCAGATGGTGGTGCAGGAGGGCGACCTGGTGCACGTGATGCTGCGCCGGGCCGACCTGACGGCCGTCGAGGCCGCGTTCGCGCAGGGGCCGAAGGAGGAGGGTCACTGATGCGGGTCGCCATTGCCGGGGCCGGAGCCGTGGGCCGCTCGATCGCGGGCGAGCTGCTGGAGAACGGCCACGAGGTCCTGCTGATAGACAAGAACCCGAACTCCATCTCGGTGGAGCGGGTCCCGATGGCGGAGTGGCTGCTGGCCGACGCCTGCGAGATCACCTCGCTGGACGAGGCCGCGCTCCAGCGCTGCCACGTGGTGATCGCCGCGACCGGTGACGACAAGGTCAACCTGGTCGTCTCGCTGCTCGCCAAGACCGAGTACGCGGTGCCGCGGGTGGTCGCCCGGGTGAACAACCCCAAGAACGAGTGGCTCTTCAACGAGTCCTGGGGCGTGGACGTCGCTGTCTCCACCCCGCGGCTGATGTCCGCGCTGGTCGAGGAGGCGGTCAGCGTCGGCGACCTGGTCCGCCTGATGCGCTTCAGCCAGGGCAATGCCAACCTGGTCGAGCTGACCCTGGCCTCCGACACCGAGCTGGTCGGCACCCGGGTCGGCGACGTGGCCTGGCCGCAGGACACCGCGCTGGTGACCATCATCCGCGAGGGCCGGGTGCTGGTGCCGGGCAAGGACGACACCCTGGAGGGCGGCGACGAACTGCTCTTCGTCGCCGCGCAGGAGCGCGAGGAGGAGCTGGAAGAGCTCCTCTCGGCCATCTCGGGCGCCCAGTAGCCCCGGAGCGCGCGACACGGAGAAGGGCCCGCACCCCTCGGGGTACGGGCCCTTCTCCGTCGTTCGGGACGGGCGGGAGGCGGCTACTTCGCCGGCTCCTCCTCCTCGTCCAGCTGCGCCTTGATCGGCGGCGGCGCCTTCAGCAGGATCTGCCAGGTCACGTACATCGCCAGCAGCAGCGGCGGGATGCCGAGGGCGACCTTCAGCCAGCCCAGCAGGTTGACGTTGTGGGTGAAGTACAGCGGGAAGAGGATCACCGGCTTGGCGCCCATGATCAGCACCCAGGCCCAGGTCGCCTTGGTGTAGGCGGCCAGCCGGCCCGGGTTCTCCTTGCGCCAGGTGAACATCTCGCCGGTGATCGGGCCGAGCATCACCCCGATCATCGGCCAGCGCGCCAGGGCGGAGGTCGCCAGGGCGACGCAGTAGCCGACGTTCCAGAGCAGGCCGGGCAGGTAGAAGTCCTCGGCCTTGCCGCTCTTCATCGAGATCCAGGCGCCGAGCGCGACCCCGAACACCCCGCTGAAGGCGTGCTGGATGGTCTGCCGCTTCGCCAGCCGGGCCACCACGAACAGGGCGCTCAGGCCCAGCGCGGCCCAGGCCGAGGTGCTGACCTGGTGGGTCAGGTTGTACGTGACGATGAAGACCAGGCCGGGCAGCGTCATGTCGATCATGCCGCGCACGCCGCCGAAGGCCTGGAGCACGGTGTCGGCCGCCTCCTTGGAGGCGGCCCTGCGGGCGGCCTCCGCGTCCGCGGGGTCGACCGCCAGGTCGAGCTGGGCGGCGGCCTCGCCGCCGGGCTGGTTGCTCACGCTCATTCGCTCCCGTGTCCGACCGGACGCAGCTCATAGCGGGGGTTGAACAGCACGCGGCGCCCGCGTGCGTGACTGATCCGGCCGCTGGCGACCAGCCGGCGGCCGGGCTCTATCCCGGCGATCGAGCGGCGGCCGAGCCAGACCACGTCCAGCGCCTCGGTACCGTCGAAGAGTTCGGCCTCCAGGGCGGGCACCCCCGCCCTCGGGCGGAGCGTCACCGTGCGCAGCGTGCCCGCGACGGTGACCAGCTCGCGGTCCCCGCAGCCGGCGATCGGCGTGCAGCCGGACTCCGCGGCGATCTCCTGACGCAGCTCCTCGGCGTCCAGTTCCTCGGCCGAGGAGGTCAGCCGGCTGAGCATGCGGCGGAACCGCCCCTGCGGCGGGCCGCTGCTGTTGTCACCACTCATGTCGGAAGGGTACCGGGTTCCGGCCCCCCGGCGGCAGGCCGCGCGGCCGCCGGGGGCGGTCGCGGTCAGCTCTCGAAGCGGTACCCCATGCCCGGTTCGGTGATGAAGTGGCGCGGGTGCGAGGGGTCGCGCTCCAGCTTGCGGCGGAGCTGGGCGAGGTAGACCCGCAGGTAGTTGGTCTCGGTGCGGTAGGCCGGGCCCCAGACCTCCTGGAGCAGCTGGGTCTGGCTGACCAGCCGCCCGGCATTGCGGACCAGTACCTCCAGCAGGTGCCACTCGGTCGGCGTGAGGCGTACGTCGGCGCCGTCCCGGTTGACCTTCTTGGCCGCGAGGTCGACGGTGAAGGACTCGGTGACGACCAGCGAGTCGGCCTCCCCGGCCACCGGCTCGGCCCGCCGCACGGCGGCCCGCATCCGGGCGAGCAGCTCGTCCATGCCGAACGGCTTGGTGACGTAGTCGTCGGCGCCCGCGTCCAGCGCCTCGACCTTCTCGTCCGAGGCGTGCCGGGCCGACAGCACGATGATCGGCACCCGGGTCCAGCCGCGCAGGCCGCGGATCACCTCGACCCCGTCCATGTCGGGCAGGCCCAGGTCGAGGACGACCACGTCCGGATGGCGGGCCGCGGCCAGCTCCAGGGCGCTCGCGCCGTCATGGGCCGCGTCCACCTCGTACTTGCGGGCCTTGAGGTTGATCACCAGCGCGCGGACGATCTGCGGTTCGTCGTCCACGACGAGGACCCGGGTCATTTACGGGCTCCGCCTTTCAGGGCTGTCTGACTTACGGACTGGGGACTGCTCTACGACGTTCGGTGCGACGTGCGACGTGCTGTGCGGCGTACGGCCCGGGAGGCGCGGCGGCCCCCGGAGGAGCGACGGCCCGGCCGGTGCGCCGCCGGTTCTCAGGTGATCAGGTCCGGGAGCGGGCCGCCACCCTCGCCGCCCCGCTCCCCCGGTTCGGGCGGCCGTTCGACCACGGGCAGGCTGACGACCATGGTGAGTCCGCCGCCCGGGGTGTCCTCGGCGGTGACGGTACCGTCCATCGCCTCGACGAAGCCGCGCGCCACCGCGAGTCCGAGGCCCACCCCGGCTCCGCGCGGCGCGTCCCCGTAGCGCTGGAACGGCGCGAAGATCCGCTCCTTGGCGTCCTCGGGCACCCCGGGGCCGCGGTCCACGATCCGCAGCTCGACCCGGGCCGGCCGCCCCGGCTGCCGCAGCTCGTCGGCCTTGACCAGCACCCTGACCCCGTCCGGGCTGTACTTGACGGCGTTCTCCACCAGGTTGGCCAGCGAGCGCTCCAACAGCCCGCCGTCGGCCCGGACCATCGGCAGCGTCTCCGGGACCTCCAGCCGGACGGACTCCAGCGGCACCCCGCCAAGCGCGAACGGCACCACCTCGTCCAGGTCGGTCTCCTGGATCAGCGGGGTGACGGTCCCGGTCTGCAGGCGGCTCATGTCGAGCAGGTTGTTGATCAGGTGGTCCAGCCGGTCGGCCCCGGCCTCGATGCCGGCCAGCAGCTCGGCCTCGTCCTCCGGGGCCCAGTCGACGTCGGCCGAGCGCAGCGAGCTCACCGAGGCCTTGATGCCCGCCAACGGGGTGCGCAGGTCGTGCGAGACGGCGGCCAGCAGAGCCGTCCGGATCCGGTTGCCCTCGGCCTCCCGGCGGGCCTCGGCGGCCTCCCGGGCCAGCCGCCGGCGCTCCAGCACCACGGCGGCCTGGGCGGCGAACGCCCCGAGCAGGCGCCGGTCCGCCCCGGGCAGCACCCGGCCGCGCAGCACCAGCGCCAGGCTGTCGCCGACCGGGACGTCCACGTCGGCCTCCTCCGGCCGCTCCGGCGGGCGCGGGCCGGCGGTCGCCACCGGTGCCCAGGCGGAGAGCGGGTCGGGCCGTTCCAGCAGCGCGGCGCTCTCCTGCCCGAAGGTCTCCCGGACCTGCTCCATCAGCGCGGTCAGCACCCCGTCGCCGTTGGGCGCGCCGCGCAGCACCGTGCCGGCCAGCGCGCTGAGCGTCTGCGCCTCGGTCTGGCTGCGGGCGGCCTGCTGGGTGCGCCGGGCCGCGAGGTCCACCACCGACGCCACCGATATGCCGACGATGGTGAATATCGCCACCGCCATGATGTTCTGCGGCTCGTTGATGGTGAAGGTGTGCAGCGGCGGGGTGAAGTAGTAGTTCAGGACCGAGGAGGCGACCAGCGCCGACCCGATCGCCGGCAGCAGCCCGCCGACCAGCGCCGCGCACACCGTCAGCGACAGGAACAGCAGCATGTCGGTGGAGAGCCCCAGCCCGCCGATCGCGGTCAGCACGATCGCCAGCAGCGGCGGCCCGACCAGTCCGACCAGCCAGCCGCCGACCGTCCTGGTGCGGCCCAGGTCGGTGATCCGGCGGACCGGTATCTTGCCGCGCCGCCCGTGCCCGGCGTGCTCGTGGGTGACCATGTGGACGTCGATGTCCCCGGCCTCCCGGGTCACGATGGTGCCGACGCCCGGCCCGTACAGGTACTGCCAGCCGGGCCGCCGGCTGGTGCCCAGCACGATCTGGGTGGCGTTCACGCCCCGGGCGAAGTCCAGCAGCCCGCCGGCCGGGTCGTCGCCGAGGACGGCGTGGAAGGAGCCGCCGAGGCTCTCCACCAGCGCGCGCTGCTCGATCAGCGTCTGCGGCGAGCCGGAGCCCACCAGCCCGTCCGAGCGGGAGATGTGCACGGCGAGCAGCTCGCCGCCGGAGACCCTGGCGGCGATCCGTGCCGCCCGGCGGATCAGCGTCGCCCCCTCGGGCCCGCCGGTCAGGCCCACCACGATCCGCTCCCTGGCCTGCCAGGTGCCCTCGATGCCCTGCTCGGCCCGGTACTTCTGGAGGTACTCGTCCACCCGGTCCGCGGTCCACAGCAGCGCCAGCTCGCGCAGCGCGGTCAGGTTGCCCGGGCGGAAGTAGTTGGCGAGGGCGGCGTCGATCTTCTCCGGCGCGTACACGTTGCCGTGCGCCAGCCGGCGCCGCAGCGCCTGCGGGGACATGTCCACCAGCTCGATCTGGTCCGCCCGCCGGACCACCTCGTCCGGGACGGCCTCGCGCTGGCGCACCCCGGTGATGCCCTCGACGGCGTCGCCCAGCGACTCCAGGTGCTGCACGTTGACGGTGGAGATCACGTCGATCCCGGCCGCCAGCAGCTCCTCGACGTCCTGCCAGCGCTTCTCGTTGCGGCAGCCGGGGACGTTGGTGTGGGCCAGCTCGTCCACCAGGGCCACCTGCGGGCGGCGCGCCAGGACGGCGTCCAGGTCCATCTCGGAGAACCGGGCACCGCGGTGCACCACCTGCTGCCGCAGCACGACCTCCAGCCCCGCGACCATGTCCGCGGTCCGCCGGCGGCCGTGGTCCTCCACGAACGCGACCACCACGTCCGTGCCCCGCTCCTGCCGCCGGTGCGCCTCGGCGAGCATGGCGTACGTCTTGCCGACCCCGGGGGCCGCCCCGAGGTAGATGCGCAGCCTGCCTCGTCCCATGAGCACCATTCTTGATCCGACCCGGCCCGGAGAACACCCCCGGACACCTGTTCCCCCTGCCTTCGAGACTACGGCGTGCGACGCGATTTTCCGCTGATCAGTGCGCTGATCAGGCGGTTTTAGCGGCATATTGACGGTGGACCAGCCACTCGGCGGGGGTCGTTCGGGAGGAGTCCGGAGGGGTCGGGGTGCGGTGGTGTCCGACATCGGCCCGGAAATGCGAAGAACCCCCATCCGGGACCCGGATGGGGGTTCTTCTGAAGAATTGTTCGGCGGCGTCCTACTCTCCCACAGGGTCCCCCCTGCAGTACCAT
>NZ_JBSFJC010000129.1:0-22594 GCF_053597855.1 Kitasatospora sp. NPDC001225 | reverse complement strand
GCGGCGCCCCGGTGACCGCATGGTCACCGGGGCTCCTCCGTGTTCGGGTGCTGCGTTACGCGGGCACCGAGGCCACGCCGGGGGCGAGGAAGGCCTTGCCGTTCACCCGCTCCGAGACGCCCTCACGGTCCAGGTACGGGGTGATCCCGCCCAGGTGGAAGGGCCAGCCGGCACCGGTGATCATGCAGAGGTCGATGTCCTGCGCCTCGGCGACGACACCCTCCTCCAGCATCAGGCCGATCTCCTGCGCCACGGCCTCCAGGGCACGGGCGCGGACCTGCTCCCCGGTGAGCACCGAGTCGCCGAAGGTCAGCAGCTCCAGCACCTCGGGGTCGAGGACCTGCTGGCCGTCCGTCCAGGTGTAGAAGCCGCGCTTGCCGGCCTTGACCACCTTGGCGAGGTTCTCGGAGACGGTGAACCGCTCCGGGAAGGCGCCGTGCAGGGTCTCCGAGACGTGCAGGGCGATGGCCGGGCCGACCAGCTCCAGCAGCACGATCGGGGACATCGGCAGGCCGAGCGGCTCGACGGCCTTCTCGATGTCGGCGATCGGGGTGCCCTCGTCGATGATGCCCTGGATCTCGCCCATGAAGCGGGTCAGGATCCGGTTCACCACGAACGCGGGGCGGTCCTTGCAGAGCACCGAGGTCTTCTTCAGCTTCTTGGACACCGCGAAGGCGGTGGCCAGCGAGGCGTCGTCCGTCGAGTCGCCGCGGACGATCTCCAGCAGCGGCAGGATCGCGACCGGGTTGAAGAAGTGGAAGCCGACGACCCGCTCGGGGTGCTTCAGCTTCGAGGCCATCTCGGTGACCGACAGCGAGGAGGTGTTGGTCGCCAGCACGCAGGTCGGCGAGACCACGTTCTCCAGGTCCGCGAAGACGGCCTGCTTGACGCCCATCTCCTCGAACACGGCCTCGATGACGAAGTCCGCGTCGCCGAAGGCGGCGGCCTTGTCCAGCGAGCCGGAGACCAGGCCCTTGAGACGGTTGGCCTTGTCCTGGCCGATCCGGCCCTTGCCGAGCAGCTTGTCGATCTCGGCGTGGACGTAGCCGACGCCCTTGTCCACGCGCGCCTGGTCGATGTCGGTGAGGACCACCGGCACCTCCAGACGGCGGGCGAACAGCAGCGCCAGCTGCGAGGCCATCAGACCGGCGCCGACGACGCCGACCTTGGTGACCGGGCGGGCCAGCGACTTGTCCGGCGCGCCGACCGGGCGCTTGGCCCGGCGCTGCACCAGGTTGAAGGCGTAGATGCCGCTGCGCAGCTCGCCGCTCATGATGAGGTCGGCCAGGGCCGCGTCCTCGGCGTCGAAGCCGGCCTGGAGGCTGGCCTTGTCCGCGAGGTCGAAGTCCTTGGCGGCGGCGATGATGTCCAGCGCCTTGTAGGCGGCCGGAGCGGCGCCGTGCACCTTGGCGTCGGCGACCATGCGGCCCCAGAGGACGGCGTCGTCCCAGGCCTTGCCGCGGTCGATCGCCTCGCGCTCGACGACGACGTCGCCCTTGACGACCTTGGCGGCCCAGAGCAGCGACTGCTCCAGGAAGTCGGCCGGCTCGAAGATCGCGTCGGCGATCCCCAGCTCGAACACGTCCTTGCCCTTGAGCTGCTTGTTCTGGTTCATCGAGTTCTCGACGATGACCTTGACGGCCTTACCGGCACCCACCAGGTTCGGCAGGATGGTGCAGCCGCCCCAGCCGGGGACGAGGCCGAGGAAGACCTCGGGCAGCGAGAAGGCCGGGACGCCCGCCGACACCGTGCGGTAGTCGCAGTGCAGGCCGACCTCGACGCCGCCGCCCATCGCCGCGCCGTTGTAGAAGGCGAAGGTGGGGACGGGCAGCGTGGCGATCCGCTGGAAGACGTCGTGGCCGCCCTTGCCGATGGCCAGCGCGTCCGCGTGCTCCTTGAGCAGCTCGACGCCCTTGAGGTCGGCGCCGACCGCGAAGATGAACGGCTTGCCGGTGATCGCGGCACCGACGATCGTGCCCTCGGCGGCCTCGGCCGCGACCTGGTCCAGCGCCTCGTTCAGCTTGAGCAGCGAGCCCGGGCCGAAGGTGGTCGGCTTGGTGTGGTCGAAGCCGTTGTCCAGGGTGATCAGGGCCAGCCGGCCGGCCTGCAGCGGCAGGTCGAGGTGGCGGACGTGCGCGGTCGTGACGACCTCGCCCGGGAAGAGCTCGGCGCCGCGGGTCAGCAGCTCGGTGGTGTTCGTCATGGTCACTTACCACCCTCGAGCTCGGTGTTCTGGGTCGCTCCGCTCCAGTGGGGGTTCTCCCAGATGATGGTGCCGCCCATGCCGAAGCCGATGCACATCGTGGTGAGGCCGTAGCGGACGTCCGGGCGCTGCTCGAAGCGGCGGGCCAGCTGGTTCATCAGGCGCACGCCGGAGGAGGCCAGCGGGTGGCCGAAGGCGATCGCGCCGCCGTACGGGTTGACCCGCTCGTCGTCGTCCGCGATGCCGTAGTGGTCCAGGAAGGACAGGACCTGGACGGCGAAGGCCTCGTTGATCTCGAAGGCCTGGATGTCGTCGATGGTCAGACCGGCCTTGGCCAGCGCCTTCTCGGTGGCCGGCACCGGGCCGATGCCCATGACCTCGGGCTCGACGCCCGCGAAGGCGAAGGAGACCAGGCGCATCTTGACCGGGAGGCCGAGCTCCTCGGCGACGTCCTCGGCGGCCAGCAGCGAGGCGGTGGCGCCGTCGTTCAGACCGGCCGAGTTGCCCGCGGTGATGTTGCCGTGCGGGCGGAACGGGGTCTTCAGGCCGGCCAGCGACTCCATCGTGGTGCCCGGGCGCAGCGGCTCGTCCACGGTGGCCAGGCCCCAGCCGGTCTCGCCGACCTCGGGGTTGGTGTTGCGGATCGAGATCGGCACCAGGTCGGGCTGGATGTCGCCGTTGGCGTACGCCTTGGCGGCCTTCTCCTGGGAGCGCACGGCGTAGGCGTCGCAGCGCTCCTTGGTCAGGTGCGGGAACCGGTCGTGCAGGTTCTCCGCGGTCATGCCCATGAACAGGGCGGACTCGTCGACCAGCTTCTCGGAGACGAAGCGCGGGTTCGGGTCGACGCCCTCGCCCATCGGGTGGCGGCCCATGTGCTCGACACCGCCGGCCACGACCACGTCGTACGCGCCGAAGGCGATGCCGCCGGCGGTGGTGGTCACGGCGGTCAGCGCGCCGGCGCACATGCGGTCGATCGCGTAGCCGGGGACGGACTTCGGCAGGCCGGACAGCAGGGCGGCGGTGCGCCCGATGGTCAGGCCCTGGTCGCCGATCTGCGTGGTGGCCGCGACGGCGACCTCGTCGATGCGCTCGACGGGCAGGTTCGGGTTACGGCGCACGAGCTCCCGGATGCACTTGACGACGAGGTCGTCGGCGCGCGTCTCGTGGTAGATGCCCTTCGGGCCTGCCTTGCCGAACGGGGTGCGGACGCCATCGACGAAGACGACGTCCCTCGCGGTACGAGGCACGGGGGCTCTCCTCCCAGGGACCAACATGACGATTGGGCGGGCTGCCGCCGTCGAAGACCCGAGCGGCGCCGCATCACCGCCATGCTACCCGCCGGTAACCAACCTGCCCAGGCCCCTCGGAGGGATCCGACCATGTGTCCCCCGACACGTTCCCCGGCCCGTCCGACCAGGAGCGTCGTTCCCGGGTGCGACGAACGGGTACGACGGGCGGGCACGACGGACGGGTACGACGAAGGGGATGTCACCCGTACGGATGACATCCCCTTCCACGTGTTGCCGTGATCGGTCCTGGAGCGTGATCAGTCCTGGGCTGCGGCCGCGGCCGCGGCGAACGCGGCGGCCACCGCCGGCGCCACCAGGTCCACCTGCCACTGCCGGGCGCCGAACCCGCGCAGCGCGGCGGCCACGGCCTCGGGGCCCGGCTCGGTCGGCGGGTGCCAGCAGACCCGGCGGACGGTGTCCGGGGTCATCAGGTTCTCGGCCGGCACGTGGTACCGCTCGGCCAGCTCGCTGATCGCGGCGCGCGCACCGGACAGCCGGGCGGCGGCCACCGGGTCCTTCTCGGCCCAGGCCCGCGGCGGCGGCGGTCCGTCGTGCGGCGCGGTGGCCGGCGGCAGCATGTTCTCCGGGATCTCCCGGGCGCGCTGCACGGCCGCCAGCCACTGCTCCAGCTGGCGCCGGTGCACCCGCGGGCCGAAGCCCTGGACGGCCTGCAGGGCGGCGATGTTCAGCGGCATGGCCAGCGCGGCGTTGACGATCGCCGCGTCGGCGAGCACCCGGCCGGGGGAGACGTCGCGGTCCTGCGCCATCCGGTCGCGGACCAGCCACAGCTCGCGCACCACGGCCAGCTGACGGCGGCGGCGGATCTTGTGCAGCTGCGATGTGCGGCGCCACGGGTCGTTGCGCGGGCCCGGGCGGGGCGCGGCGGCGATCGAGGCGAACTCCTCCATCGCCCAGCCGAGCTTGCCCTGGGCGTCCAGCTCCTGTTCGAGTGCGTCGCGCAGCTCGACCAGCACCTCGACGTCCAGAGCGGCGTAGCGCAGCCACGGCTCGGGCAGCGGGCGGGTGGACCAGTCGACCGCGGAGTGCTCCTTGGACAGGCTCAGTCCGAGCACGTTCTCGGTCATCGGCCCGAGGCCGACCCGGGCGAAGCCGGCGATCCGCCCGGCCAGCTCGGTGTCGAACAGGCGCTGGGGTCTCATGCCGACGTCGGACAGGCAGGGCAGGTCCTGGCTGGCCGCGTGGACGACCCACTCGGCGTCCTCGACGGCCTTGCCGAGCGCACTGAGGTCCGGGCAGGCGATCGGGTCGATCAGGGCGGAGCCGGAACCCGCGCGGCGCAGCTGGATGAGGTAGGCGCGCTGCCCGTAGCGGTAGCCGGAGGCCCGTTCGGCATCGACGGCCACCGGTCCGGTGCCCGCGGCGAAGGCGGCGACGACGGCGCCCAGCGCCTGTTCGTCCGCCACGACGGGCGGGATCCCCTCCCTCGGCTCAAGGAGCGGGACCGGGGCTGCTTCTTCTGGGATGGCTGCTACGGCGTCGGTCACCCCCCAAGGGTACGACGGTCCTCGCGGCCGGGAGTGTTGTCGGACTGGTCAGACTGTTGATCGCCCGGGGGCGGCCCGCCCCGCTCCGGGGCGCGGTTCGCCCGCCGCGGGCCCTCCGGGGGTGACGGGAGTTCGGCGGCGGGAGGTTGACGACGGGAGTTCGACGGCGGGCCCCGGAACAGCGCCGCGGCGGCCGAGGAGGAAACGTTCCTCCTCGGCCGCCGCAGCGGTCCGGAGCGTCCGGCTCAGTGGATGATGCCGGTGCGCAGCGCGACCGCGACCATGCCGGCGCGGTCGCCGGTGCCCAGCTTGCGGGCGATCCGGGCGAGGTGGCTCTTCACGGTGAGCGCCGACAGGCCCATCGCCACGCCGATCGCCTTGTTGGACTGGCCCTCGGCGACCAGCCGCAGCACCTCGACCTCGCGGCCGGAAAGCTCGCGGTAGGCGGCCTGCTGCGCGCCGGGCGCACCAGGGGCTCCGGGGGCGCCCGGTGCTCCGGCCGCGCCCGGCATGCCCGGCATCCCGGGGCGGCGCATCCGGCCGGCCAGCCCGGCGGCGCCGAGCGGCATCCCGGGGCGGCCCGGCATCGCGACGTTCGTCCGGGTGCCGGTCACCACGTATCCCTTGACGCCGCCGGCCAGCGCGCTGCGGACCGCGCCGATGTCGTCGGCGGCGGACAGCGCCAGGCCGTTGGGCCAGCCCGCGGCGCGGGTCTCGGCGAGGATGGTCAGCCCGGATCCGTCCGGGAGGTGGACGTCGGCGACGCAGATGTCGCGGGGGGTGGAGACCCGTGGGCGGGCCTCGGCGATGGAGGACACCTCGATCACGTCCCGGACACCGAGGGCCCACAGGTGGCGGGTGACGGTGTTTCGGACACGGGGATCGGCGATGACCACCATGGCGGTGGGCTTGGTCGGCCGGTAGGCGACCACGTTTGCGGGGTGCTCAAGAAGGACCGACACCAGGCCTCCTGCGGGGAGTGGCGGACGGAACCCCGATGGGGGCGGTCGGAGTGTTCCGCGTTGGGAAAGGGTCACAGACTGCTTCGGCAGCATCCGTGCCCGGCTTTAGCGAAAGATCACGATCTAGTGAGTAACAATACGGACAAATCGCGCAAATGATTGATGCGACATGCCTGGTATTCGCACAAAATCGATCAGATTCGGTGCCGATCGGTCGGTATCGACCGATGAATTGACGCAGAGCGGGTCCGAAGTCACACTCCGTCAGCCCTGGGGGTGGCGTCCGGCCCCCGGGTGCCGCCGGAGCCGCACACCACCCGTCAGTGCGACCGCGGGCGTCGCCGGGCCGGCATCGGGACCACTCCACCGAGTGAAGGAACCTCGGCGGGACCCTGCGGAGCCGGGGCGGCCGGCGGCAGGCCGGCGCTGACGCACAGCAGGTCCCCCCAGGCCGCCAGGTGCCGCTCGAAGCGGCCGTCGGCCGGGGTCCAGGAGGCCCGGATCTCGATCTCCGTCGAGGACGGGCGGTCCGCCAGACCCCCGAAGTACTGGGAGGAGGCCAGCGTCACCGTGCCGGACGGCTCCGCGAACCCGGCGGCGTGCGCCTGCAGGGAGTCCAGCAGCCAGGCCCAGCCCACCTCGGAGAGCATCGGGTCCCCGGCCATCTCCGGCTCCAGCTCGGCCCGGGTCATCGTGACCACCCGGAACTCGCCGTTCCAGGCCTCCTGCCCGGCCGGGTCGTACAGCAGCACCAGCCGGCCGTCCGCCAGCTCCTCGCCGTCCACCTCGACCGAGGCGGTCACCGCGAACGAGTACGGGGCGAGCCGGCGCGGCGCCGGCGCGGGGGAGAGCTGCACCTCGGGCCGCAACCGGGCCCCGTCCAGGGCCGCCACGGCCGCCCGGAACTCGCTCGGCGCCCCCTCGCGACCCGCTCCGCCACCTGCTCCGCCACCCTGTGCGGGGTGCCCTCCGACCGCTGCCATGTCCCGAAGACTAGGTCGAAGAACGGGGTTATCGCCGCAACTTCTCTCCCAGCGGCGTGCCGGAACGGCAAACCCGGACAGATCTTGGAGGAACCGACGAGACCGGCCGGGAAACCGGGCCCGGCACGCGTGCGAAGATTTGACGGTGAGCGAGACTACGGCAGACAGCACGGCGGCCACCCACGACGGCCCGACCACCCCCGGGCGCCGCGGCGCCGCGCACGACTCGGCGTTCCTGCGCGCCTGCCGGCACGAGCCCGTGCCGCACACCCCGGTGTGGTTCATGCGCCAGGCCGGCCGCTCGCTGCCCGAGTACCTGAAGGTCCGCGAGGGCATCCCCATGCTGGAGTCCTGCATGCGGCCCGAGCTGGTCAAGGAGATCACCCTCCAGCCGGTGCGCCGGCACAAGGTGGACGCCGCGATCTTCTTCAGCGACATCGTGGTGCCGCTCAAGGCCGTCGGCATCGACGTCGACATCAAGCCCGGCATCGGCCCGGTCATCGCCGACCCGATCCGCACCGCCGAGGACCTGAAGCGGCTGCGCCCGCTGGAGCCCGACGACGTCCCCTACATCACCGAGGCCGTCGGCCTGCTGGTGGACGAGCTCGGCGAGACCCCGCTGATCGGCTTCGCCGGCGCGCCGTACACGCTGGCCAGTTACCTGATCGAGGGCGGCCCGTCCAAGAACCACGAGAACACCAAGGCCATGATGTACGGGCAGCCCGAGCTGTGGGCCGCCCTGGTGGACCGGCTCGCGGACATCACCTCGGCCTTCCTCAAGGTGCAGATCGAGGCCGGCGCCTCCGCGGTCCAGCTGTTCGACTCCTGGGTCGGCGCCCTCGCGCCGGACGACTACCGCCGCTCGGTGATGCCGTCCAGCACCAAGGTCTTCGACGCCGTCGCCGGGTACGGCGTGCCGCGGATCCACTTCGGCGTCGGCACCGGCGAGCTGCTCGGCCTGATGGGCCAGGCCGGCGCCGACATCGTCGGCGTCGACTGGCGGGTCCCGCTGAACGTCGCCGCCGAGCGGGTCGGCCAGGGCAAGGGCCTCCAGGGCAACCTCGACCCGGCGGTGCTGTACGCGCCCACCAAGGTCGTCGAGACCAAGGCCCGCGAGGTGCTGCACGCCGCCCAGGCGCTCGGCACCAGCGGCCACATCTTCAACCTCGGCCACGGCGTGCTGCCGTCCATGGACCCGGACGCGCTCAGCCGCCTCGTCGCCTTCGTCCACGAGGCCAGCGCACGCTGACCTCAGGGCGGTGGGCCCCCGGACTCCGGGGGCCCACTACCCGGCCGTGACCTCGATCCCGGCCCGGCGCAGCAGCGCCGCCGTCACCCCGTCACCCGGGCGCAGCTCCCCGGAGAACGTCCCGTCGTACACCTGACCGCAGCCGCAGGACGGGCTGCGCGCCATCAGCACCGCCCGCCGGGCCCCCGCCTCCTCGGCGGCGGACAGCGCCGCCCGGGCACCGGCCAGGAACTCCGCGGTGCAGTCCGCGCCCGTCGCGTCCACCACCCGGGCCCGCCCGTCCAGCACGTCCGCGCCGTCCCCGCCCACGATCTCCGCCGGCGGCCGCGGCGTCGGCAGCCCGCCCGCCCCCTCCGGGCACACCACCACGGCCCGCCCCTCCTCGACCAGCCGCACGGCGCCGTCGGAGGTCTTCGCCCGCCCGTCGTACCGACAGGGAATCCCGGCCAGACACGCACTCACCACGATCGGTTCCATGGCAGGAGCGTAACGACGGGGAGATGAACTCGTTCGTGCAGGATGATGAGTGAACTTCCGGATTGGATGTACGCGCCCCGCATGGAGGGGTGGTTCGCCGACGATCTCGACCACCTGCCGCAGGCGCCACCGCACACCGAGCTGCTGCACGGCGCCTTGGTCTTTCGGCTCACGCCGCAGCGCTCCTGGCACAACCGGGTCACGTCGCGGCTGACTTCGGCGCTGGAGCGGATCGCCCCGGAGGGTGATCTGGCGGAGAGCTGGATGACGGTGACGCTGGACGAGCGGAACCGGTTGGAGCCGGATGTGCTGGTGTCCCGCGCGGCCTTCGATCCCTATCGCACCGGGTACGCCCCGGGCGAGGTTCTGCTCGTGGTCGAGGTGGTGTCGCGCGAGTCGCAACACCGCGATCGCGGGGTGAAGTTCCGCAAGTACGCCGAGGCCGGCATCCCGCACTACTGGATCGTCGAGGAGGAAGAGGGCAGCCGGGTGGCCGTGTACGTCTACGAGCTGGACGAGGTGACCTCCTCGTACGTGCCCGCCGGGATCTTCCGCGGGACGCTGGAACGTCCGGTGCCGTTCCCGATCACGATCGATCTCCGGCGTGCAGCGGATTGAGGGTCCGGTGTAAGGGTCTGCGAGACTGCGGAGCATGTCGGATGCACAGGTCGTCGTCGTCGGTGGTGGGATCGCGGGGCTGGCTGCGGCCGCCTTCCTGAGCGGGGCGGCCGGGGGGCCGGCGCGGGCGCGGGTGACGGTGCTGGAGGCGTCCGGGCGGGTCGGCGGGAAGCTGTGGGGCGGGGAGGTCGGCGGGGTCCGGGTGGACCTCGGGGCCGAGTCGGTGCTGGCCCGGCGGCCGGAGGCGGTGGAGCTGGCGCGGGCGGTCGGGCTCGGCGGGGAGCTGGAGCCGCCGACCACCGCGAAGGCCGCGATCTGGACCCGCGGCGCGCTGCGGCCGCTGCCCGGCGGGCAGGTGATGGGCGTCCCCGGTGACCTGGAGGCGCTGGCCGCCTCCGGGGTGCTGACCGACGAGGGCCTGGAGCGGGCCCGGCACGAGCGGAGCACCGAGGTCGGCGACGACGTCGCGATCGGCCGCTACGTCGCCGACCGGCTGGGCCAGGAGGTGGTGGACCGGCTGGTCGAGCCGCTGCTCGGCGGCGTCTACGCGGGCCGCGCCGAGGAGATCTCGCTGCGCGCCGCCGTGCCGCAGCTGCTGTCGATCGTGCGTGACGGCGGCTCGCTGGTCGCGGGGGTGCACGAGCTGGCCTCGCGGCCGAAGGTGGTCGGCACCCCGGTGTTCCAGGGCCTGCGCGGCGGTCTCGGCACGCTGCCCGGCGCGGTCGCCGCGGCCTGTGTGCAGGCGGGGGTGGACCTGCGCACCGACGCCCCGGTGGACGAGCTGCGCCGCACCTGCGACGGCTGGCGGGTGGTGACCGGCGGCGAGGTGCTGCACGCGGACGCCGTGGTGCTGGCCGTCCCGGCCCCCGCCGCGGCCCGGCTGCTGCGCGAGGACGCCCCGGCGGCCGCCACCGAGCTGGACGCCGTCGAGTACGCGGGCATGGCTCTGGTCACCCTGGCCTTCCGCCGCGCCGACCTGGCCGAGCCGCCGAGCGGCAGCGGCTTCCTGGTGCCGCCGGTGGACGGGCGGCAGATCAAGGCGTCGACCTTCTCCTCGAACAAGTGGGGCTGGCTGGAGCGCTCCGCGCCGGACGCGTTCCTGCTGCGCACCTCGCTGGGCCGGTACCGCGAGGAGGAGGCGCTGGGGCTGCCGGACGAGGAGCTGGTGGCGCGGTCGCTGGCCGATCTCAGGGAGGCGATCGGGCTGACCGCCCGGCCGTACGACACCTTCGTCTCGCGGTTCTCGGCCGGTCTGCCGCAGTACCCGGTGGGGCACCTGGACCGGGTGGCCCGGGTGCGGGCGGCGGCGGGGCGGGTGGGCAAGCTGGCGCTGTGCGGCGCCGCGTACGACGGGGTGGGCATTCCGGCGTGCATCGGTTCGGCGGCCGCCGCCGCGGCCGCCGTCGACAGACTGCTGACCCCGGCGACCGGGGAAGGTTCCACGGAGAGGACAATGGGCGCATGACTGAGAGCGTTGAGCGGGAGCCGGAGCAGCGGCCCGAGAAGAAGAAGGCGCGCGACCTGAACCAGGTCATCCGCTACACCATGTGGTCGGTGTTCAAGCTCAAGGGCGGCCTGCCCGAGGACCGCACCGCCCTGGCCGCCGAGGTGGACGAGCTGTTCGCGCAGCTGGACGCCAAGGACGTGACCGTGCGCGGTACGTACGACGTCTCCGGTCTGCGTGCGGACGCCGACATCCTGGTCTGGTGGCACGCCGCCGACTCGGACGACCTCCAGGAGGCGTACAACCGCTTCCGCCGCACCGGCCTCGGCCGGCTGCTGGAGCCGGTCTGGTCGAACATGGCGCTGCACCGCCCGGCCGAGTTCAACAAGTCGCACATCCCGGCCTTCCTGGCCGACGAGCGCCCGCGCGACTACGTCTGCGTGTACCCGTTCGTCCGCTCCTACGAGTGGTACCTGCTGCCGGACGCCGAGCGGCGCGCGATGCTCGCCGAGCACGGCCAGATGGCGCGCGGCTACCCGGACGTGCGGGCCAACACGGTGGCCTCGTTCGCGCTCGGCGACTACGAGTGGCTGCTCGCCTTCGAGGCGGACGAGCTGCACCGGATCGTCGACCTGATGCGTGACCTGCGCCCCTCCCGGGCCCGGCTGCACGTCCGCGAGGAGGTGCCGTTCTTCACCGGCCGCCGCAAGCCGGTGAGCGAGCTGCTGAACGGCCTGGTCTGATGAACGGCCTGGTCTGAGCGACCCGGCCGGAGCGGCCCACGGCTCCCGGAGGCCGGTTCCCCCGTGTCACACGGGGGAACCGGCCTCCGTGCCGTCGCGGTCCGGTCGCGGACCGGCGAACTCGCGCAGCACGGAGGTGTAGTGGTCGCCGAGGCCGACCCGGGTGACGTCGCGGAGCCGGTACTTGGTCGGCTCCGGGTACCAGCGGGCCTCGGTGTCGACCTCGTGCAGCCGCAGTGAGCGGGGGCGCAGCCCGGTGACGGTGCCGACCCGGCAGACGTCCGGATCCAGGTGTTCGGTGTGCAGGGTGATCAGGCCGTACTCGGCGCAGGCGGCGGTGAGCAGCCCGGGCAGGTCGTCCAGCGGCAGGTCGGCGCCGGGCGGGCGGACCGGCCACAGGCCGCCGCCCTAGCCGCGGTGCGGGCGCAGGGCGGCGCGGAGCCGGGCGTCGGGCAGGGCGGCGGGGCCGTTCATGGCGACGGCGGTGAGCAGTTCGCGCTCCTCGTCGTCGGCCAGGCCGCGCTGGCGGGCCGGGCGGACCTCGCGCAGTACCTCCTGCCCGATCGGGGAGGCCCAGCGGGTGTACGGGTAGACGTCGACGCGGGCCATCAGCAGGGTGCCGGAGGTGAGCACCAGCGGCAGCGAGAACCAGGCGAGCGGGGCGAGGGCGTCACCGCCGGTGAAGCCGTCGAGGGCCAGCGAGGCGGCCAGCAGGAGCAGGGACAGCAGCAGCGCGTGCCGGACCTGCCGGATCACCACCACGGTGTTGCGCTGCACCAGGGCCGGGGTGGCCAGGCCGGCCAGGGCGAGCCGGGCGCCGATCTCCAGCACGTTGGGGTGCTCGGCGACCGCCTGGCGCAGCTCGTCGGTGCGGCACTGGCCCTCGGGGCCGACGGTGGCGATGACCGCCCGCTCCAGGCGGCTGCGGCCCCTGGGGTCGACCACGGTGGTCCAGCCGGTGTGCGCCAGGTGGAGCCGTCCGCGGCCGGCCATCAGGACGAGGGCGAGTTCGACCACCCGGCCCGGGCCGCCGGCCAGGTAGGCGGTCTCGTACAGGCCGATGCCCACGGCTTCGGGGGGCCGCAGGCCGTTCTGGTCGGCGAGGGCGTCGGCGGTGGCGGTCATCCGGACCAGTCGGACGCAGGACAGGACAGCCGCGACACAGGCCGGTATGAGGAACAGCAACCACATGGGCTTGTTGTATGCCTGTGCCGACTGCGCGCGGAACGCCTTCCCGGTTCGCGATACCGAACTGTGACTTCCGCCGGGTGCCGCCGGAGTCAGGAGCCGCAGCCGCCACCGCCGCAGCTCGACCCGCAGCTGGAGGACGACGAGGAGCCGCAACTCGACGAGCTGGAGCCGCAGCTGGAGGAAGAGGAGCCGCAGCTCGCCGAGGAGGACCCGCAGCCGGACGAGCCGCAGCCGGACCCGGAGGAGCCGGAGGAACCGGAGTCGGAGGAGCCGCACCAGGCGGCGGAGCCGCCGTCGGAGCCGGAGGAGCAGGAGGAGGACGACGACGAGGACGAGGACGAGGTCGCGGAGCCGTTCGCGGCGGTGGCCTGCCGGAAGAACTCCTCGTCGTCGGTCGACGCGGCCAGCATCGCGGCCTCCAGCTCCGGCTCCCCCAGCCCGGCGGCGGCCAGGCCGCCGAGCGCGAGCGCGCCCAGCAGCGCGCCGCCGGCCAGCCGCGGCGACACCCCGGCATTGGGCTTCCACGGCCCCTGCATCAGGGACAGCTGGCGCTGCCCGGCCGGGGTGATCCGGCTCTTGACGAGCGGGGTGACGAGCAGCGAGACGACGCCCACGATCAGCAGGATGACCGGGATCCAGAGCTTCGGGCGCTCGTGGCCGGCGGCGCCGTCGTCGAGCAGCGGGGCGGCCACCATGGAGGCCGCCACCAGGAGCAGCGCGAGCCAGAGCAGCCGGCGGGCGGTGCGGGCCCGCCGCAGCCGCTCGGGGCGGCGCATCAGGCCGCGGTCGGCGAGCCGGTCGCCGATCTCCTGGACGGCGGTGGAGCGCATCACGGTGCGGCGCAGCGGGCCGAGCTGACGGCTCCCGGTCGGTCCGACGGCGTCCTGGACGGCCTTGTCGACGGCGTCGTACGGCTTGGCGCCGGTGAGCGTGACCAGGCCGGAGCGGCTGACCACGGCCTGCTCGCTCATGTGCATCCGGACCAGGGCGGTGTCGAACACCCGCGCCGGCCCGCCGGACAGGAACGCGGTGTCGAGCAGCGGCAGGCCGCGGCCGGGCAGGCCCTTGGCGTACCGGACCTGGCCGATGCGCTGCCGGGTCCGGACCGCGTGGACCGCGGCGGCCGCCAGCAGGACGGCCGGGACGATGAAGTAGCTGTTGTGCCACATGGGCGGTTCCCCCCGAGGTGGTGATGGTTCGTCAGGGCCCGGTGGCCCCGCGGTCGCCGACGGCCGGCCGGGTGTCCGACAGTCGACGGCTACCGGCTACCGGCTACCGGCTACCAGCTACCGGCTGCCGGCTACCGGCGCAGGGCCCGGCGCAGGCGGGTGAGCGGGCCCGGCGGTCGTACGGGGGCCGGGTGGAGCCACTGCTCCAGGGCCCGGCGGTGGTCGGCGGCGAGCGGGCCGCCGTCGGTGAGCACCCACTGCGCGAAGGCCCGGGCGTCGGCCCGGTAGCCGCCGGTCTGCGGGTGGGAGCGGGCGTAGTCGAGGAAGAGCGGCCCGTACCCCGCCCCGAGCGTACGGGGCAGGTCGGGGGCCACCTTGGCGGTGGTGTCCCGCCGCTTGGCGGCCAGGCCGGTGGACTGGGCGCGGACCTGGCGTTCGTCGAAGCCGGGCGGGACGGGGCCGCCGGCCACCAGGGCGGCCAGCAGCTCCTCCTGGCGCCGGGCCAGGCGCCGCCGGGCGGCGGCGAGGTCCTGGTCGGCGGTGTCCCGTGCGGTCCCGGTCAGGTCGGTCATCGTCGGGTGCTCCCCTCCAGCACCCGGCGGATGGCGTCCAGTTCACCGGCCAGCTCGCTGGGCGGCGGGAAGTTGGCGTCCCGCTCCAGCAGGACCCCGGGCGGCGCGGTCCGCGCGCACAGCTCGGCCAGCACCTCCAGCACCGGTTCGGTGACGGGGTGGGCGTGGGTGTCGTGCCAGACGCCGTCGACCAGGGTGCCGCCCGCGACGTGGACGTAGGCGAGCGCCTCCAGCGGCAGGCGGTCGAGCTCGGCGGCCGGGTCGATGCCGAGGTTGACCCGGTTGGTGTGCAGGTTGGCGACGTCGATCAGCAGCCGGACGCCGGTGCGCTCGACCAGCTCGGCGAGGAACTGGCCCTCGGTGAACTCGTCGTCCGGCCAGGCGAGCTGGGCGGCGATGTTCTCCAGGGCGAGCGGCACCGGCAGCTGGTCCTGGGCGATCCGGACGTTCTCGGCGATCACCCGCAGCGAGTCCCGGGTGCGCGGGACGGGCAGCAGGTGGCCGGCCTCCAGGCCGCCGGCCCGGACGAACGCCAGGTGCTCGGTGACCAGCGGGGAGCCGAGCGCCAGCGCGGCCTCGGCGAGCCGGGCGAGCCGGGCGGGGTCGGGCAGGTCGGCGCCGCCGAGGCCGAGGCCGACGCCGTGCGGGACGACGGTGACGCCGCGTCCGCGCAGGACGGTCAGGGAGTCGGGCAGGTGGTCGGCGCAGATGTTCTCGGCGACCACCTCGACCCAGTCCAGGCCGGGCTGGCGCTCGACCACGGTGTCGATCTCGCCGCGCCAGCCGAGGCCGACGCCCAGGCGGGGCGCGGCGTCCCGGGAGGCGGTGTCCCGGGGCGCGGTCGCCAGCGGTGCGGCGTCCTGGGGCGCGGTGTCCCGGGATGCGGTGGCCAGGGCAGGGGAAGTCATCGGTTCGCCCCCTTCGGAGGGCCGGGTGGGAGGGCCGTCGACCGGTGCGGCGTCGTCGCCGGACCCGTGCGGCCGTGTTGCTGAGGATGTCCCCGGGTGGGGTGGCTGCCAAGCCTCACCCGGTCTTCTCAGAGCATTATTTGAGCATGTCGTTCCGGTCGTGAGGGACTTGGGTCCCGAGCCCGGGCCGTCTCCCGCAGGTGGGGGTGCCCTCCGGCGGATAAATCGGAGGCGCCGGGCGGGTGGGCGCGACTAGCGTGGGAATCCATGACTTCTTCGAATTCCTCCCCCCTGACGATCCGGGACTTCCGCCCCGGGGACGCCGAGGCCGTGGCCGCGGCCCACCGGGCCGGGCGCGAGCACCTGGTGCTCTCCGCCGAGACCCTGCTCTGGCTGAACGGCCGGCCGAGCCCCGAGGAGCACTTCCGCACCTTCGTCGCCGAGCTGGACGGCCGGGTGGTCGGCGCGGTGCGCTGCGGGGTGGTGCTCGGGACGTCGGTCGCGGGTGTCGGCTACGCCAACGGCAGTGTGCTGCCCGGGTTCCGGCGGCGCGGCGCGGCCACCGCGCTGCTGGCCGCGGCCGAACGGCACCTGGTCGGGCACGGGGTGACGGAACTGCACACCTGGATGGACGACGAGCCCGCCTCGGTGGCCTTCGCCACCGCCCGGGGGTACCGGCTCGGGCGCACCATGCAGTTCGCCGGACGGGACCTGGCGCTGCCGCTGCCGCCGGCGCCCGTACGGCCGCCCGGCGTCGAGCTGCGCCCGGCCGCGGACTGGGCGGCCGACCCGCACCCGGTGTTCCTGGTCGAGGCGGACGCCATCCTGGACGAGCCCGGCAGCGAGGTGCCGATGGACGCCCTGGAGTACGAGGACTGGCTGCGCGACGACTGGAACCGGCCGGACCGGGACCTGGCCCTGAGCGTCGTCGCCGTGGTGGACGGCCGGCCGGCCGCGTTCAGCATGGTGCAGACCGACGGGGTGGACCGCTACTGGTCCGCGTTCACCGCCTGCCACCGGGAGTTCCGCGGCCGCGGGCTGACCAAGTCGGCCAAGCTGGAGTCCCTGCGGCTCGCCGCCGCGGCGGGTCTCCGGCACGCGTACACCAGCAACGACACGACCAACGGGCCGATGCTGGCGATCAACGCCTGGCTGGGCTACGAGCGCTGCGCGGCGGAGCGCAAGGGGATCAAGCGGCTGGGGCGGCCGTCGGAGCAGGACGCCTGACGCCGCCGGGCCGCGTCCCCGGACGCGGCCCGCGCCCGTACCTGTAGCCGTGCCCGTTTCGCCCCCGGTTTCGCAGTGGCGGGGGCCGGGCCACTTCGGCCAGATGTGGTCCAGACCACGTGGGACGAATCGGGACAGCCCGGGCTGCTTCGGGCGCGAAGTGGCTTGAACTGTAATGGTTTTGCTCCACTCCTGTCACGACCTGGGCATAATCGCGCACATGACGATCAGCCGTGCGAACGTGAGCGCGATTGCCGAGGACCTGTACGTGTGGCTCCCGCCGAAGCGGGGGTGGGGCCTGGCCAACTGCGGCCTGCTGGCCTCGGAGACCACCGCGCTCTGGATCGACACGCCGTACGACCCCTCGATGGCCGGGGAGTTCCTCGCCGCGAGCCGGCGGCTGCTGCCGGACGGGGTCGGGGTCGACCGGGTGGTCGTCACCCACGCCAACGGGGACCACCTGTGGGGCGCCGGGGTGCTGCCGGACGCCGAGGTGATCGCCACCCGCGAGGCGCTGGAGCACATCCACTGGGAGCCCACCCCGCAGCAGCAGCACGCGCTGGTCACCAACAGCGACCCGGACTCGCCGCTCGGCGGCTACCTGAAGGAGCACTTCGGGCAGTTCGACTGGTCCGGTACCGAGCCGGTGCGCCCCGACACCGTCTTCACCGGCGAGCTGGAACTGACCGTCGGCCGCTACCCGGTGCGGATCACCAGCCTGCCCGCCGCCCACACCGGCGGCGACCTGCTGGTCCACCTCCCGCACCAGCGCGCGGTGTTCACCGGCGACGTGATCTTCTCCTCGACGCCCGAGCAGCCCGGCGACCACCCCTCGCACTGGGCCGGACCGCTGGAGAACGTCATCGGCGCCTGCGAGCAGGCCCTGGCCACCGGCGCGGAGATCTTCGTCCCCGGCCACGGCCCGGTGCTCGACCGCGACGGCGTCCGCGAGCACATCGGCTACCTCGCCTACGTCCGCGAGCGCGCCCACGCCCTGCACGCCGCCGGGATACCCGCGCTGGACGCCGCCCGGCGGGTGATAGCCGAGCAGCGCCACCCCGAACTCGGCCTGCCCGAGCGGCTGGTGATCACCGTCGCGGCCGAGTACCGGCACCTGGACGGCTCGGCGGCCCCCGGCGCCCTGGAGGCCCTGGGCCAGGTCGCCCTGGTGGCCCGGGAACTGGCCGAGGACGAGGCCCGCGCCCAGCGCCCGCGCACCGCCCGGCCCTGATCCCGCCAGGGCCCGGCACCGCCCGATCCTGATCCCGTCCGGGCCCGCCCCCCGGTCGTCCTGGCCGCACCACCCGGTCCACCCCGCAAGCACCCCCGAGGACTTCGATGACGCAGATCGCGCTGATCGTCCTGGCGCTGGTCGCCGCCGCGGCCGCGGCCGTGCTCGCCCGCGGCCGGGCCGTCGCCGTCACCCGGGCGACGGCCGCCGAGACCGCGCTCGGCCGGGGCGAGGAGCGCGCCCGGACCGCCGAGGGCCGGCTCGCCCGCGCGGAGCAGCAGCAGCGCGACGCGCAGGAGGCCGCCCGGCGCTCCGCCGAGGAGGCCCGGCGGGCGGAGGAGCGCACCCGGGCCGCCGAGGACAGCGTCCGCGAGGCGCAGGAGGCGGCCCGGCAGGCGCAGGACACCGTCCGGGACGCCATGCAGCAGGGCTCCGCCGCGACCGCCCGGGCCGAGCAGGCCGAGCGCGCGCTCGCCGAGGCCGAGGCGCGCGGCACCGCGCTGCTCGCCGAGATCGGCCACCTCGCCCAGGAGCGGGTCGCCGCCACCGCCGTACGGCTCACCCACGGCAACGCCCCGCTGGTCGGCCCGCTGGACCCGCAGGCCGTCGGCCCGGAGGCGGTCCGGGCGCTGCAGGGCGTCCTGGACGCCGCCCAGGCCGCCCTCGCCGACGAGCGCGAGCGGGTGGACGCCGCCGCCCGCGCCGCCATGCGCGGCGCCACCTCCCGGATCCAGACCCTGCTGTACCAGATCCAGAGCCTGGTCCAGCAGCTCCAGCACGAGAACGACGACCCCCGGCTGCTGGAGGTCGACTTCCGCAACGAGGTCGCGCTGCGCCGGATCCAGACCATCGCGGTGCTCTGCGAGGCCTGGCCGGGCCTGGCCCGCACCGACTCGCCGCTCGCCGAGGTGGTCGTCGGCGCGCTCTCCCGGGTGCCCGGCTACGCCCGGATCAAGGTCGCCAACCACCTGCGCGAGCAGCGCCTCGCCGTGGTCGCCCGGGCCGCCGAGCCGATCGCCGTCACCATCGCCGAGCTGCTCGCCAACGCCACCGCCTGCTCCCACCCGGAGACCGACGTCCCGGTCACCGTCCAGCAGGGCGGCCGCGGCGCGCTGGTGATCATCGACGACAGCGGCATCGGCATGGACGAGGACCAGCTGCGCCGCGCCCGCCGGCTGCTGGCCGGCCCGCCCGACATGCTGCTCACCGAGCTCGGCAACCCGCCCAAGACCGGCTTCGCGGTGATCGGCAAGCTGGCCCGCCAGTACGGCTTCTCCTGTCACATCGAGCCCTCGCCGTACGGCGGCATGCGGACCATCCTGCGCATCCCGGCCGCGCTGGTGACCGTCGTGGACGACGAGCAGCCGCTGTCGGTGCTCACCCCGCTGCCGCTGCGGGCCGGCTCCGGCCCGGCCCCGGCGCCCACCGTCGCGGCCGTCCCGCCGATGCGCGACGCGGACGAGCAGGACGGCCCGCGGCTCGCCGACCGCCACAACCAGCCGGGCCCGCACCCGGCCCCGGCCATCCGCGTGGTGCCCGACCCGGTCGCCGAAGGCCCGGTCGCGGACGGCCCGGCGGGGGAGGGCCAGGCGGGTGCGTCCGTCCCGGCCGAGCCCGGCCCGGACGCCCCCGCGACGGACACCCCCGCGACGGACGCGTCCGCGGCCGACGACGGCACCGGCCTGCCGACCCGGCGCCGCCGCCGTCCGCTGGCCGCCGAGCAGCCCGCCGCCGTACGGCCGGCCGCCGCGAAGCCCGCCCCCGCCCGCGCGGCCGCGCGCACCCCCGAGCAGGCCGCCGCCCACTGGCAGGCGCTGCAGCAGGGCACCGACTCCGGCCGGGCCGCCGTGGCCCGGGCCGAGCGCGAGGAGGCCGCCGGGGCCGCCCCCGGCCGGACCGCCCCCGGCCGGACCGCCCCCGGAAACAGCGACAGCACCACCGGTACGACCGCCACCACCCCCGGCGACACCACCGCCGACCGCGACCCCGGTGACCCGAGCACCGGTCCGACCTCAGAAGGAGCCGAGCAGTGAGCAGCACGCCCAGCCCGACCGCCACCGACGAGATCTCGTGGGTGCTGACCCCGCTGCTGGAGCTCCCGGGGGTGCTGCACGCCGTCATCGCCACCGGGGACGGCCTGGTCGAGGGCGCCTCGGACGGCCTGGAGCGCGCCTCGGCCGAGCGGGTCGCCGCGATGACCGCCACCGTGCACGCCGCCGCCCGGGCCTTCACCGCCGCGTTCACCGACGTCGAGCGGCCCCGGCTGGCCCAGACCGTGGTGGAGTCCGACCTCGGCTACGCCGTCGTGGTGCCCGCCGGGGAGAACACCTCGCTCGCCGTCTTCACCTCGCCGGACGCCCAACTCGGCAACGTCGCCTACCAGATGCAGCTGCAGGTCGCCGCCCTCGGTCGCGCGCTCGCGAGCCCGACCCGGCGGCAGGACGACGACGTCCGGTCATGACCGCCGTCCCCCGCAGGCGGATGGTGCCCGCCTACCTGGCCACCGGCGGCCGCAGCCGCCCCGGCACCAAGGGCTTCGAGCGGCTGACCGTGCTGTTCGCCGACCGCGCGGACCCGCCGGAGGCGCTCGACCCCGAACACCGCCGGCTCTGGGAACTGCTGCGCCCCGGCGCGCTGACCGTGGTGGAGGCCGCCGCGCACCTGAGCCTGCCGGTCAGCGCCACCGTCTTCCTCGCGGCCGACCTGGTCGAGGCGGGCTGCCTGCACGCCCGCGCGCCGATCCCGCGCGCCCAGCAGACCGACCGCTCCATCGTCGAGAGGCTCCTCGTTGGACTCCGTGCGCTCCGGTGACCCGGCCGCCCGGCCGGAACCGGAAGACCAGAGCCGGGTGGGCTACCTGCCCGACCAGGACCAGACGCTGATGAAACTGGTGGTGGCCGGCCCGTTCGGGGTCGGCAAGACCACCCTCATCCGGACCCTCTCCGAGATCGCCACCCTGCACACCGAGGAGGCGATGACCGAGACCGGCCGCCCGGTGGACGACCTGGCCGGCGTACCCGGGAAGTCCACCACCACCGTCGCCGTCGACTTCGGCCGGCTCACCCTGCCCGGCAACGTGGTGCTCTACATGTTCGGCACCCCCGGCCAGCGCCGCTTCTTCCCGCTCTGGCAGGACATCGCCCGCGGCGCGGTGGGTGCCCTGGTGCTCGCCGACACCCGCCGGCTGGCCGACTCCTTCGAGATCATGGACATGGTCGAGGAGCAGGGCCTGCCGTACGCCGTCGCCGTCAACCGCTTCCCGGACGCGCCGGACCACCCGGTCGAGGTGCTGCGCACCCACCTGGACCTGCACGCCGCCACCCCGCTGCTGCTCTGCGACGCGCGCGAGCGCGACAGCAGCCTGGACGCGTTGATCGCGCTGGCCGAGCACGTCCTGGAGGCCCTGCCCGCCGCCCCCGCCGGCCCGGACCCCGCCGGCCCGGACCCCGTCACCTCGGACCCCGCCACCCCGGAGCAGCCGTGACCGTCGAGTCCCGCCCGACCCCGATCCACGGCCCGGTCTTCGCCGCCGACCCCCAGCTGGTCTACGAGCGGCTGCGGCGGCACGGCGCGGTCGCCCCGGTGGAGATCGCGCCCGGCGTCGAGGCCCTGCTGGTCACCGACTACCAGGCCGCGCTGGACCTGCTGCGCGACACCGACACCTTCTCCAAGGACTCCCGGGCCTGGCAGCGGACCGTCCCGCCGGACTCCCCGCTGCTGCCGGTGCTCGGCTACCGCCCGACCGCGCTGTTCAGCGACGGCGAGACCCACGCGCGCTACCGGGCGGTGATCACCGACGCCCTCGCGCTGTTCGAGCCGCACCGGCTCCAGCGGCAGGTCGCCGAGACCGCGCACCGGCTGATCGACCGCTTCGCCGCCGTCGGGCACGCCGACCTGATCGCCGAGTACGCCCGCCGGCTGCCCGCCTTCGCGCTCACCACCTGGTTCGGCGTGCCGCAGGAGCAGCGCGAGGAGGTGGTGGACGCGATCACCGGGCTGATCGAGTCCACCGCCCGGGCCGGCGCCTCGTACGGGAAGCTCCTGGCGGTGGTCACCGCGATGGTCGCCGAGCGCCGCGAGCGCCCCCGGCACGACCTCACCTCGATGTACGTCACCCACCCGGTCGGGCTGGACGACGACGAGGTGATCCGGCAGATCACCCTGACCCTGATCGCCGGGCACGAGCCGACCACCAACCTGATCGGCAACGCCCTGCTGCGCCTGCTCACCGACGCCCGCTACGCCGGCTCCCTGTTCGGCGGGGCGATGACCGCGCACCAGGCGATCGACGAGGTGCTCTGGCACGAGCCGCCGATGGCCAACCTCTCGGCCCACTACCCGCGGTACGACATCACCTTCCACGGCCGCGAGATCAAGGCGGGCACGCTGGTGCTGGTCTCGTACGCGGCCGCCAACTCCCAGGCCGCGCCGCCCACCGACGGCGGCGGGCTGCGCAGCGGCGAGAGCGCCCACCTGGCCTGGGCGGCCGGCCCGCACGCCTGCCCGGCCCGGGACCCGGCCCTGCTGATCGCGATCACCGCCATCGAGCAGCTGGGCAGCCGCCTCAGCGACCTCGAACTGTCCACCCCCGCCGAGGACCTGCTCTGGCGCCCGGGCCCGTTCCACCGGGCCCTGACGCACCTCCCGGTCCGCTTCGCACCGGTCGAGGGGTAGGCCTGGACGGGCCTGGACGGGCCTGGACGGGCCTGGACGGGCCTGGACGGCGCGGAGGCCCGGACGGACGTTCCGCGAGATGGGCCTGGACTCGGCCATGACGCTCGAACTGCGCGACCGGTTGGCGGCCGCGACGGGGCTGAACCTGG
>NZ_JBSFJC010000128.1:0-22834 GCF_053597855.1 Kitasatospora sp. NPDC001225 | reverse complement strand
GGTGACGGTGATGCGCCAGTAGGCGGTGCTGTTCGGCGCGATGGTGGTGGTTTTGGCCCAGGGGCCGGGGCCGCCCTCGCCGCAGTCGGTGGCGTTTGCGGAGGTGCAGACCTCCTTGTTGATGGCCAAGGACGGGACGTCGGCACTGGCCTCGGACGGGGGCGTGGTGATCGGGGTGCCGCCGGGGCCGGGGAAGGAGGCCGTCACCGTGTTCGTCGTCAGCTTGGTGACGCCTGGCAGGTTGCAGAACACCTGCTTGGAGGCACCTGCCGCGAGGTCGAATGTCCCCGCAGTTGTCACGCAGGCCGGTGTGACGGAGTCGTTCAGCGTGATGCCGGTCAGGTTGACCGTGCCGTTGTTGGTGACGGTGATGCGCCAGTAGGCGGTGCTGTTCGGCGCGATGGTGGTGGTTTTGGCCCAGGGGCCGGGGCCGCCCTCGCCGCAGTCGGTGGCGTCCGCGGAGGTGCAGACCTCCTTGTTGATGGCCAAGGACGGGACGTCGGCACTGGCCTCGGACGGGGGCGTGGTGATCGGGGTGCCGCCGGGGCCGGGGAAGGAGGCCGTCACCGTGTTCGTCGTCAGCTTGGTGACGTCTGTCAGGCTGCAGAAGACCTGCTTGGAGGCACCTGCCGCGAGGTCGAACGATCCGGCAGCCGTGACACAAGCCGGCGTCACGGAGTCGGCGAGGGTGATGCCGGTGATGTTGACGGGGCCGTTGTTGGTCACCGTGATGCGCCAGTAGGCCGTGCCGTTCGGGGTGACGGTGGTGGTCTTGGCCCACGGTCCCGCGCCGCCGTCACCGCAGTCGGCGGCGTTGGTCGAGGTGCAGACCTCCTTGTTGATGACCAGGGACGGAACGTCGACGCTCGCCTCGGAGGGCGGAGTGGTGATCGGGGTGCCACCAGGACCGGGGAAGGACGCCGTCACCGTGTTCGTCGTTGACTGGGAGACGCTCGTCAGGTTGCAGAACACCTGATGGGACGCGCCCGCCGCCAGGTCGAAGGTGCCAGCAGCTGTGACGCAGGCCGGCGTGACGGTGTCGGTGAGGGTGATGCCGGTGATGTTGACGGGGCCGTTGTTGGTGACGGTGATGCGCCAGTAGGCGGTGCCGTTCGGGGCGACGGTGGTGGTCTTCGCCCAGGGGCCGGCGCCGCCGTCACCGCAGTCGGCGGCGTTGGCCGAGGTGCAGACCTCCTTGTTGATGACCAGGGACGGAACGTCGGCACTGGCCTCAGAAGGCGGTGTGGTGATGGGTGTTCCGCCAGGGCCGGGGAAGGACGCCGTGACCGTGTTCGTCGTTGACTGCGTGACACCCGGCAGGTTGCAGAACACCTGATGGGAGGCCCCTGCCGCCAGGTCGAACGTGCCAGCAGCTGTGACGCACGACGGCGTGACCGTGTCGGTGAGGGTGATGCCGGTCAGGTTGATCGTGCCGTTGTTGGTCACCGTGATGCGCCAGTACGCGGTGCCGTTCGGGGCGACGGTGGTGGTCTTGGCCCACGGGCCTGCGCCGCCGGTGCCGCAGTCGGCCGGGTTGGTGCTGGTGCAGACCTCCTTGTTGATGACCAGGGACGGAACGTCGGCACTGGCCTCGGACGGGGGCGTGGTGATGGGTGTGCCGCCGGGTCCCGGGAAGGAGGCCGTGACGGTGTTGGTGGTGGATTGCGTGATGCCCGGCAGGTTGCAGAAGACCTGATGGGAGGCCCCTGCCGCCAGGTCGAACGAGCCGGCGGCCGTGACGCAGGCCGGCGTGACGGCGTCGGTGAGGGTGATGCCGGTGATGTTGACGGGGCCGTTGTTGGTCACCGTGATGCGCCAGTAGGCGGTGCCGTTCGGGGCGACGGTGGTGGTCTTCGCCCAGGGTCCTGCGCCGCCCTCACCGCAGTCGGCGGCGTTGGCCGAGGTGCAGACCTCCTTGTTGATGGCCAGCGAGGGGACGTCGACGCTCGCTTCGGAGGGCGGTGTGGTGATGGGTGTGCCGCCGGGTCCCGGGAACGAGGCCGTCACTGTGTTGGTGGTGGATTGGGTGACGCCTGTCAGGTTGCAGAAGACCTGCTTGGAGGCGCCTGCGGCGAGGTCGAAGGTGCCGGCGGCTGTGACGCACGAGGGCGTCACGGTGTCGGTGAGGGTGATGCCGGTGATGTTGACGGGGCCGTTGTTGGTGACGGTGATCCGCCAGTAGGCGGTGCCGTTCGGCGCGACGGTGGTGGTCTTCGCCCAGGGGCCGGGGCCGCCGTCACCGCAGTCGGCCGGGTTTGTGCTGGTGCAGACCTCCTTGTTGATGGCCAAGGACGGAACATCGACGCTCGCCTCGGACGGGGGTGTGGTGATGGGTGTTCCGCCAGGGCCGGGGAAGGACGCCGTGACGGTGTTCGTCGTTGACTGCGTGACACCCGGCAGGTTGCAGAACACCTGATGGGAGGCCCCTGCCGCGAGGTCGAACGAGCCGGCGGCCGTGACGCAGGCCGGTGTGACGGCGTCGGTGAGGGTGATGCCGGTGATGTTGACGGGGCCGTTGTTGGTGACGGTGATCCGCCAGTACGCGGTGCCGTTCGGGGCGACGGTGGTGGTCTTCGCCCACGGTCCCGCGCCGCCCTCGCCGCAGTCAGCGGCGTTCGCGGAGGTGCAGACCTCCTTGTTGATGGCCAGTGAGGGGACGTCGACGCTCGCCTCGGAGGGCGGTGTGGTGATGGGTGTTCCGCCGGGTCCCGGGAAGGAGGCTGTCACGGTGTTGGTGGTGGATTGCGTGACGCCTGTCAGGTTGCAGAACACCTGATGGGAGGCGCCCGCCGCGAGGTCGAAGGCGCCGGCGGCTGTGACACACGACGGTGTGATGGCATCGGTGAGGGTGATGCCGGTGATGTTGACGGGGCCGTTGTTGGTGACGGTGATCCGCCAGTACGCGGTGCCGTTCGGGGCGACGGTGGTGGTTTTCGCCCAGGGGCCTGCGCCGCCGTCACCGCAGTCGGCCGGGTTGGTGCTGGTGCAGACCTCCTTGTTGATGGCCAGGGACGGGACGTCGGCACTGGCTTCGGAGGGCGGTGTGGTGATGGGTGTGCCGCCGGGACCGGGGAAGGAGGCGGTGACGGTGTTGGTGGTGGATTGGGTGACGCCTGTCAGGTTGCAGAAGACCTGTGTGGAGGCGCCTGCGGCGAGGTCGAACGTCCCCGCGGCCGTCACGCACGAGGGCGTCACTGAGTCGGTGAGGGTGATGCCGGTCAGGTTGATCGTGCCGTTGTTGGTGACCGTGATGCGCCAGTACGCGGTGCCGTTCGGGGCGACGGTGGTGGTCTTGGCCCACGGGCCTGCGCCGCCGGTGCCGCAGTCGGCCGGGTTGGTGCTGGTGCAGACCTCCTTGTTGATGGCCAAGGACGGAACGTCAACGCTCGCCTCGGACGGCGGCGTGGTGATCGGGGTGCCACCAGGGCCCGGGAACGAGGCCGTCACGGTGTTGGTGGTGGATTGCGCGACGCCGCTCAGGTTGCAGAAGACCTGTGTGGAGGCGCCTGCCGCGAGGTCAAAGGTGCCGGCGGCTGTGACGCAGGCCGGTGTGATGGCGTCGGCGAGGGTGATGCCGGTGATGTTGACGGGCCCGTTGTTGGTGACGGTGATCCGCCAGTACGCGGTGCCATTCGGCGCGACGATGGTCGTCTTGGCCCACGGGCCGGCGCCTCCGGTGCCGCAGTCAGCGGCGTTGGCGGAGGTGCAGACCTCCTTGTTGATGGCCAGGGACGGGACGTCGACGCTCGCTTCGGAGGGTGGTGTGGTGATGGGTGTTCCGCCGGGTCCCGGGAATGAGGCGGTGACGGTGTTGGTGGTGGATTGGGTGACGCCCGGGAGGTTGCAGAAGACCTGTGTGGAGGCCCCTGCGGCGAGGTCGAACGTCCCGGCGGCTGTGACGCAGGCCGGTGTGATGGCGTCGGCGAGGGTGATGCCGGTGATGTTGACCGGGCCGTTGTTGGTCACCGTGATCCGCCAGTACGCCGTCCCGTTGGGCGCGACCGTGGTGGTCTTCGCCCACGGGCCCGCGCCACCGGCGCCACAGTCGGCGGCGTTCGCGGAGGTGCAGACCTCCTTGTTGATGGCCAGCGACGGAACGTCGACGCTCGCCTCGGACGGGGGCGTGGTGATCGGGGTGCCACCAGGGCCGGGGAAGGAGGCGGTCACCGTGTTCGTCGTCGACTGGGTGACGCCCGGCAGGTTGCAGAACACCTGCTGGGACGCGCCCGCCGCCAGGTCGAACGTCCCCGCGGCCGTCACGCACGAGGGCGTCACGGTGTCGTTCAGCGTGATGCCGGTGACGTTGACCGTGCCGGTGTTGGTGACGGTGATCCGCCAGTAGGCCGTCCCGTTAGGCGCCACGGTGGTGGTCTTGGCCCACGGGCCCGGTCCCCCGGCGCCGCAGTCGGCGGCGTTGGCCGAGGTGCAGACCTCCTTGTTGATGGCCAGGGACGGGACGACGGCGCTCGCCTCCGACGGCCCCGTCCTGACCGGTGTGCCGCCGGGGCCGGGGAAGGAGGCGGTCACCGTGTTCGTCGTCGACTGGGTGACGCCCGGCAGGTTGCAGAAGATCTGATGGGAGGCGCCCGCTGCGAGGTCGAACGTCCCGGCGGCTGTCACGCAGGACGGTGTGACGGTGTCGTCCAGGGTGATGCCGGTGATGTTGACCAGGCCGGTGTTGGTCGCGGTGATCCGCCAGTAGGCCGTCCCGCCGGGGGCGAGGGTGGTGGTCTTGGCCCATGGTCCGGGGCCGCCGGGCCCGCAGTCGGCGGCGTTGGTGGAGGTGCAGACCTCCTTGAGGATCTCCAGCTTCGGCGCGCACTCGGCGCCGGGGGTGACCTGGAGGGTGACGGTGTTGGAGGTGACGGGCGGCTGGCCGTTGGTGACGGCGGAGGCCTGGTTGGAGACGGCGGTGACGGAGCAGTCGGTGGAGACGGTGGTCTCGAAGCAGATCTGCGGCGCGTCGCCGACGAAGGTCACCTGCATCTGCGGGTGGTTGCCGGGGGTGAAGGAGGACCCGTTGACGAGGGTGAGGTTGGCGATCACCTGGATCGGTGAGTCGCTGGTCGGGACGGATGAGATGTCCGCCGTCTCGGTGGTGGGGTTGAACGGGAAGGTGCCGATGGTGGTGCCGTCGGAGGCCAGGACGGTCACCGAGGACTGGGTGAAGTCGACGGTGGTGGGGTCGAGGCCGAGGAGGCTGACCGTGCCGTACGACCTCACGTGCCCGGTGGCCCCGTCGCAGTAGTACGCGGAGGGGTTGAGGCTGCCCTGGGCCTTGGTCTTCAGGCAGGGGGAGGCGCCGGTGATCGGGTCGATGGAGAACAGGTAGCCGGTGTCGCCGAGGCTGTACTTGCACTGGCCGTCGTAGGCGAAGCCGTACGGTCTGGTGTCGCCGCCGTTGACGTTGGGCGGGCCGTTGACGACGCCGTTGGTGCCGTACTGGGCGCAGGGGGCCTGGGTGTTCCAGTCGTAGCAGAACTCGGAGCTGTTGGAGGTGGGGGAGATGCTGAGGTAGATCCAGAACGGGAACTCGGTTTCGAGGTGTCCGTTGGGGGCGGTGATGGTGAGCGGCACCTGGAAGTTGGATTCGCCGGGGGCGACGTTGGTGCTGAGGAGGGTCTGCAGGCCGGGGGGCGCGGCGACGGGGTTGCCGGCGAAGTCGAAGCAGACGACGGTGCCGACCGGCGGGGTGACGGCCAGTTCGACGCCGCCGACCGCCGTGCAGACGCCGGTGACGGTGCCGGCCGTGTCGTACATCTCGAAGACGTTGTCGGCGCGGGCGGCTTCGGTGCCGGTCGGGGTGACGACGGTCTTGGGGGTGGCCCAGCCGGTGCACGCGGCGTTCGTCGACGGGTCGAAGCAGGACATCACCGTGGGCAGCGGGGCCAGCTGGTTGTCGGTGACGTAGATCTTGCCGTTGATGACCCGCATGATGCCGGCGTAGTCGCCGCTGAAGGCGACCTGGCCCTCGTTGGGCGGCAGGCCGATGGTGAAGGTGCCGCAGGAGGAGTTGCCGACGGGGTCGTAGCAGAGGATCTCGCCGGTGCCGGAGACCGCGTAGATCAGCTGGTTGGGCGCCTGGACGACGCCTCCGATGACCAGGCCGGTGCCGGTCTGGAGCGGGGTGAGGCCGCAGCTGGTCTGGGCCTGGAGGTCGATGCAGCCGACGCCGATGAGTGCTTGCGTGACCCGGCTGATCGCGGCGTAGTACAGCCGGGAGCCGATCTGCACGTAGGTCGGGGTGCGGGTGCTGCCGATGTCGCCGGTGGTCGTGTCGGCGGCGGAGGAGTTCAGCGCCTGGGGCCAGGTGGCGGGGGCTCCGGTCGGGGTCGGGCAGGGGCCGTTGGTGAGCAGGTCGGTGCAGACCACGCTGGCCGTGTTGGAGAAGCCGTGGTGGTAGATGTTCCAGATCTCGGGGGTGGGGACGCCGTTGATGGTGGCGGTGTAGCGGATGGGGGTGAAGCCGTCGCCGCCGGTGGCGGTGTTGATCGGGGTGAACGGCGGTGGGATCTGGACCACTTGGCCGGTCGCCGGGGAGGAGAGCGTCGGGTTGGTGGCCTGGAGGACGTTGGTGGCGGCGCCCTGGTCGGTGCCGGAGAAGGTCGTGCCGCCGTCGGTGGACCACTGCTTGGTGAAGCCGGGGGGCACCTGTAGTGAGCCGGGGACGTAGGACTGGGTCTGCGGTGTGCTGCCGGGGCCGCCCTGGATGGCGTCGGTGACGGTGGTGCTGACCGGTGCGCCGTCGGGGTTGGTCGCGGAGACGACCCAGCGGACGGTGTCGCCCTGGGCGGCCTGGGTGGTGCTGCCGGTGGTGGTGTCGGTGCCGGTCTTCGCCAGGGTCACGGGCTGCTGGCGGACGTCGTGGCGGCCGTTCCGCTGGTCGGCGGGGGCGGTCGTCGTGCCGGTGGCGGGGGTGCGGGGGTCACGGCTGGGCGCGTGTGCCACGGCGGGGGCGGCGAAGGAGCCGGAGGCCGTCGCGAACGCGAGGAGGAGGGTGAGCACGGCCCCGATGAGGCGGTCGCGGAGCGTGTCCATCCCGGGTCGGCCTCCGTGTCGGCGGCCGCGTCGACTTCGCTCGTGTCCGCTGGTGGCTGGACAGCGCCTCATGACGATTCCCTTCGGTCGAGCGGTCCGGTGTCACGCGGTGGGCTGCACAGCGGTGGGTTGGACGGCGGTGAGCTGGACGGCGCGGGGTGGATGGCGGTGGTGACGGGCACGGGGACCGTGGAGCGGATGCGGGGTGTTGTTGACCTGATACGGACAGTGACCGTACGGGCGTAGTATGCGTGCCGAAAATCCGATAAACGGCATTAACGTGTCCGGGCGGCGCCACGGTTCACCCGGATGCGTCGGGGAGGCCGCCCAGGTGGCGGGCGGGCTGTGAGGCCCGGGTGAAGGTCGTGGGTAGGGCCGGTGATCGGCCGTTGATCGGGCGTAGACGGCGAGCCTGGAGCATCGGGACCCGGAGGGAACCGGTCCGGAGGCCACAGCCTGATCGCCGGGTCCCGTACGGCCGGACCACGGGCCGTACGGGCGCCCGTGGCTGACGCCGCCACCGGTCCCGACGCCAGGAGGAGTCCGGACCACGAAGGGCAGACGAGGCATGGACGGCGGGCTGTCGGTGCAAGCGGTGAGAACGGCGGCGGGTTTCGGCGAGCTGCTGCGGCTACGGCGCGAGCGGATCGGGCTGACCCAGCAGTGCCTGGCGGATCACGCGACCCTGAGCGTGCGGGCGATCCGGGACATGGAGAGCGGCCGGGTGCGACGGCCCCGCAACGAGACCGTCCGGCTGCTGGCGGACGCGCTGCGGCTGGAGGGCCGCAGCCGGACGGACTTCGAGGAGGCCGCCCGCCGGCAGCAGGCCGCGGACGAGCCGGGGGACGAGCCGGCCGCCCCGCCGGTGGCGCGCGGGGCGATCGTCGGCCGGGAGGCGGAGGCCGAGGTGCTGGCCGACGCCTTCGCCGTGCACGGGGACCGGCTGGTCTCGCTGGTCGGCCTCGGCGGGGTGGGCAAGACCCGGCTCGCCCTGGAGGTGGCCCGCCGGCTGCACCTGGCCGTCCGCTGGTCGGTGCGCTGGGTGGACTGCGGCGGCGGCCCGCACCCGTGGCGCGGGCGGCTGGACGACCTCGTCCGGGACATCGGCGAGCGGCCCGCCCTGCTGGTGCTGGACGGCGCCGACGGCGGGGTGGACGCCGGGCAGCTGGACGGGCTGTTCCGCCACTGCCCCGGGCTGCGGGTGCTGATCACCGCCCGGGAGGCCCGGCCGCTGCCCGGCGGCCAGGTCATCCCGCTCGCGCCGCTGCCCGTACCGGACCCCGAACTCGACGCCGAGCCCGAGGCGTTGGCGCAGGTCGGGGCCGTCCGGCTGCTGCTCTCGCACCTGTGCCGGCTGCGGCCCGGCTACACCCTGGAGCGCTCCGAGGCGCCCGCCGTCGCGGAGCTCTGCCGCCGACTGGACGGCCTGCCGGGAGCGTTGGAGCGGGCGGCGGGCTGGGCGCTGGTGCGGTCCACCGCCCAGCTGGTGGCCGGGCTGGCGGCCGTCCCGTTCACGCTGGCGGCGCCGCCGGTGGTGTTCGGCGCGCGCGGTGACCTGCGGGACGACCTGGAGCCGGCGATCCTCCGCCTGACGGACCGTCAGCGCGCCCTGCTGGAAGTGCTGGTGGACGAGCCGGGGGACTGGTCGGGGGAGGACGCGGTGGTCCGCAGCGGCTGGACGCTGCAGACCTGCCTGGCCACGGTGCACGAGCTGCTGTCGCGGGGGCTGATCCGCAGCGTGCCCGCCCGGGACGGCGTGCGCTTCACCGTGCTCAACCTGTGCCGCCGGCTGGTCCGGGAGGAGCCCGGGCCGCGGCTCGCGCCGGCCGGGGACGTCCCGCTGCTGGCGGCCGCGGGCTGACCGATTCTGCCGCCGGCCGGCCCATTCTGCCGCTTAATGCCGCCGGAGCTGCCGCTTGCCGGGCCCGATCGTTCCTAGCGTTCTCCGTGGGGCCGGGCCGCCGCGCAGAACGCGACGGAACGCCATCGAGGATCACTACCGGTGAGGGCGGAGTCGTGGAGCACGGGAATGCCGAACAGAACGGTCCGGGCGGTCTGGACGTCGTCGTGACGACGACGGCCTCGGACTCGCACACCTGGAACCTGGTGTACCTCCAGTTCCTGCTGGAGGAGATGGGCCACCGGGTGACGAACCTGGGCGCGTGCGTCCCGGACGCGCTGCTGCTCTCCGAATGCCGCCGGGCCGAACCGGACCTGATCGTGATCAGCAGCGTCAACGGGCACGGCCACCAGGAGGGCCTGCGGGTGATCGAGGCCCTCCGTGCCTGCCCGGAGCTGCGGAGCACCCCGACCGTCATCGGCGGCAAGCTCGGCATCGCCGGGGCCGACGACCCGGACCGCGAACGCGCGCTGCTGGCGGCCGGGTTCGACGCGGTCTTCGAGGACGGCGCCGCGGTGGCCGGGTTCCGCGCCTTCGTCGGCGGACTGCGCTCCGGGGTGCTGCTGTGACGGCTCCCGCCGGGGCCGGTCCCGCCGGGTTCGGTCCCGCGGTGGCCGGACCTGAACGGGCGGGCCCCGCCGGGACGGGCTTCGGCGCGTTCGTGGCGCAGGCCGCCGAGGCGGGCGCGCTGGTGGTCCAGCCCCGGATGGGCATGGCGGAGGCGGCCCCGATGCGGGCGGGCCTGCTCGCCACCCGGGGCGCGGCCGCCGTCACCGTCGGCACCATCACCCTGGACAGCTACACCCGCACCGGCGACCTCGCGGCCGCCCGGCGCGCCCTGGCCGCCGGGGCGGGCCTCAACGGCTACCCGATCGCCACCCACCCCGTCGAGGTCACCCGGGCGGTGCTGCGCGGGGTGGCGGACGCGGGCTTCCCGGTGCAGGTCCGGCACGGCTCGGCCGCGCCGGAGCGGATCGTCGAGGCGCTGCTGGCGGCGGGCCTGGACGCCACCGAGGGCGGACCGGTCTCCTACTGCCTGCCGTACGGCCGCACCCCGCTCCACGAGGCGGTGGCCCGTTGGCGTCGCGGCTGCGAACTGCTGGCCTCCGTACGGGAGTTCGGCGCCGAGCCGCACCTGGAGACGTTCGGCGGCTGCCTGATGGGCCAGCTCTGCCCGCCCTCGCTGCTGATCGCCGTCAGCGTGCTGGAGGCGCTGTTCTTCCGCCGGCACGGGCTGCGCAGCATCTCGCTCAGCTACGCCCAGCAGGCCGACGCCCGCCAGGACGAGGAGGCGCTGGCCGCGCTCGGCCGGATCGCGGGGGAGCTGCTCACCGACGTCGACTGGCACCTGGTGGTGTACGCGTACATGGGCGTGTACCCGCGCTCGCCCGGCGGTGCGCGGCTGCTGCTGGAGGACGCGGCGCGGCTCGCGGTGCGCGGCGGCGCGGCCCGGCTGATCGTCAAGACCACGGCCGAGGCGCACCGCATCCCGACCGTCGCCGAGAACGTCCGGGCGCTGGAGGCCGCCGCCGCGGCCGCCACGGCGGAGCGGGCCCGGCTCCCGGCGTCCGGCCGCCGTCCCGCCGTGCCGCCGGACAGCGGGATCGAGGCCGAGGCCAGGGCGCTGATCGGCGCGGTGCTCGACCTGGATGCCGACGTCGGGCGGGCCCTGGTACGGGCGTTCGCGGCCGGCTACCTGGACGTGCCGTACTGCCTGCACCCCGACAACGCCGGGCGGACGCGCAGCTCGCTGGGCCCGGACGGGCGGCTGTACTGGTCCTCGGTCGGCTCGATGCCGATCGCCGGGCTGGGCGAGCGCGGCCGCGCGCCGATCCCCGGCTCGGCCGGGCTGCTCGCCGCCCTCTCCCACGTCCAGCGGACCTACGACGGCCGGGCCCGGTACGCCTCCGCCTCCGCGTCCGCGTCCGCCGCCCGGGGCCTGCCCGTCGCGCGCTGAGCCGCCGCCCCGCCGAGCCGCCCGCGCTCCAGCCGTCCCGCCCGGCCGGCGCTCCACCACCGACGACCGCCCGCGCCCCCGACGGCGGACCACGGCCCCCCGAGAGAAGAGGACTCCGACCATGCCCGACGCCACCCCCCTGCCCCCGACCGATCCGGGCCGGCACCTGACCGCCCCGACCACCCGCAGCGCGCTGCGGATCCAGCAGCACCTGCTGTCCGCCGCCCGCGAGTTCCTGCGCGGCCGGGGCTTCACCGAACTGCTGCCGCCGATCATCGGCCCGGTCACCGACCCCGGCGCGCGCGGCTCCAAGCAGGTGGACATCGACTTCTACGGCCACCGCTACAAGCTGATGACCAGTGCGATCCTGTACAAGCAGGCCTCGCTGCTCGCCTTCGACAAGATCTTCTGCATCGCCCCGAACGTCCGTCTGGAGCCGCTGGAGACCGCCGGGACGAGCCGGCACCTGGCCGAGTTCCACCAGCTGGACGTGGAGGCGGCCGGCGCGAGCCGGGACGACGCCGTCCGGCTGGCCGAGGAGCTGGTGGTGCACATCGTCGGCAGCACGGTGCGCGAGCTGCCCAAGGAGTTCGCCGAACTCGGCCGGGACCCGCAGGCGTTCGCCGACCTGCTGAAGGGCTCCTTCGGCCGCGTCCGGCACGCCGAGGCGGTCGCCGAACTGCGCGGGATCGGGCACCCGCAGAGTCTGGACGCCGAACTCGACTGGGAGGGCGAGGCGTTGCTGTCGGCCCGGCGCGACCGGCCGTTCTTCGTCACCGACTACCCGAAGGGCTCGCGCGGCTTCTACGACCGCGAGCACCCGCAGGACCCGGGCCTGCTGCGGAACTTCGACCTGCTCGCGCCCGAGGGCTACGGCGAGCTGTGCAGCGGCAGCCAGCGCACCAACGACTACGCGGAGATCGTCACCCGGATGCGGGAGACCGGCGAGAACCCGCAGAAGTACCGCTGGTACCTGGACCTGGTGCGCGAGGGCGTGCCGGCCAGCGCGGGCTTCGGCATCGGCGTCGAGCGGCTCACCCGGTACGTCGCCGGGCTGGACGCCGTCTGGCAGGCCAGCGCGTTCCCCAAGGTCGCCGGGGTGGTGTCGCCATGAGCGACCTGACCGCGCCGGGGTTCCCGGAGGAGGAGGTCCGGCGGCGGGCCCGGGCCGGGGCGGCCGCCGTGTTCCCGCCCGCCGAGGAGTACGGGCGGGTGCTGTTCGGCGCCGGCGCGGCCGAGTTGGCACAGCCGTCCGACGCCCTCGACGCCCTGCGGATCGTCCCGCCGCTGTTCCTGCCGCAGCGGCTTGCCAAGCTGATCGACCTGGGCCGCGAGCCCGACTACCGGGACGTCGAACTCGCCACCGCCATCGGCGGGTTCGCCTCCGCGCTGCCGGTGTACGTCTCCGCGACCGGCTCCACCCGGGCGGCCGGCGGCGACCTCGGACTGGCCCTCAGCCGGCAGGCCGGGGCGCTCGGGATCCCGATGGTGATCGGCGAGAACGTGGTGCCGGTCAACGGTTACGGCCGGCTCGGCGAGGCCGCCGACCGCACCCTGCTCGGCCGGCTGCGCGCCTACGGTGAGCAACTCCCGGACGGGCTTGGCGGGGTGGCCGTCCAGCAGAGCACCGAGGATGCCGACGCCGAGGTGTGGAACCTCGTCCACAGCGACCCGGCCGCCCTGCCGCTGCTCGAATCCGGGCGGCTGGCCTTCGAGTTGAAGGTCGGCCAGGGCGCCAAACCGGGCCTGGGCGGGATGACCGTGCTGGACGCGGAGGCCGCCGCCGCGCTCGGCGATCGCTTCGGGCTCGACCCGCTGTTCGGCGACGGGCGGGTGCTGCGCGCCGCCACCCCGGGCACCTTCACCGCGGAGATCCTGCGCCAGCAGATCCGGCTGATGCGCAACAACTACCCGCGGGTGCGGATCTGGGTGAAGCTCTACCCCGGCCGGGACGTGGCCGAGGCCGCCCGGGTGGCGCACGAGGCCGGGGCGGACGCCGTCGTGGTGGACGGCGCGGAGGGCGGCACCGGCTGGGCGCCGGGGGTGTTCCTGCCGCACGTCGGCCTGCCGCTCGCGGAGTGCCTGCGCCGGCTGGCGGTCGTGCCGCCGCCCTGCCTGCTGGTCTCCGGGCGGATCTGGGAGGGCGCCCGGGCGGTCAAGAGCCTGGCGCTGGGGGCCCGCGCGGTGGGCCTCGGGCGGGCGGCGCTGCTCGCCGTCGCGGAGGACCGGGAATCCGGGCTCCGCCGTCTCGCGGAATGCCTGGCGCTGGAACTCCGACTGCTGATCAGCGCGCTCGGGAAGTACTCCCCGGAGGCTCTGGAAGAGGCGGACGTCTGGTCCCCCGGGAGTTCCGGAATCCCCCTCGGCCGGTAGCCCTGGCCTGCTCGGGAAGCGGCAGAAGGAAACTGCCGACTTCCTTCCGCCCGTTCTGCCGATAGGGCCTTCGTAATCCCCCTATCGCCTTCTTCGCCGATTCCTCTCACGATCTGGGGCTGGATGATGTCCTCTCGCGGTTTTCCCGTCGAATTCACGGCGCCCGCATTCGCGCCGTTCGCCTCCGCCGTCGCGCGCTTCCCGGAGCGGCCGGCCGTCCGGGCCGGGGCCCGGACCGTCAGCTACCGGGAGCTGGACGGACTGAGCGCCGCCCTCGCCGCCCGGCTCGCCCCCGGGCGGACGGTCGCCGTGACCGGCCGCGACCGGCTGGACCACGTGGTCGCGCTGCTGGCGGCGCTGCGGGCGGGGGCCACCTACCTGCCGCTGGACCGGGAGGCGCCCGAGGAGCGCAACCGCTGGATCGTCGAGGACGCCGGGGCCGGGCTCGCCCTCGACGGCGAGGAGCTCACCGAGCTCGGCGACGGGACGGGTGTGGGCGCGGGCGCCGGCTACGTCATCTACACCTCCGGCACCACCGGCCGCCCCAAGGGCGTGCACGTCCCGCTCGCGGCCCTGACCGGCCACCTGGCCGGTGTGGTCGAGGCCCTCGGTCTGACCGAGCGGGACGTGGTGCTGCAGTTCGCCCGTCCGACCGTGGACGTGGCCGTGGAGCAGGTGCTCGGCGCGCTGTCCGCCGGGGCCTGCCTCGTCCTGCCGGAGCAGCGGCTGCTCGCCCCGGCCGCGCTGCTGGAACTGCTGGACGCCGAGGGCGTCACCGTCGCCAACCTGGCCGCGGGCTACTTCCAGGACGTGGTGGCGGCGCTGGGCGGCCGGGTGCCGCGCACCCTGCGGCTGATGGTCTCCGGCAGCGACAAGCTGGAGCCGGCCACCGCCGCCGCCTGGTGGGCGGCGACCGGGGTGCCGCTGCTGAACGCGTACGGTCCGACCGAGACGGTGGTCACCGCCACCGTCCACCGGCTCGACGGCGGGCAGGAGCAGCCGGGTGCCCGGGTGCCGATCGGCACCGCCGTCGGCGGGCGGCTGCTGCACGTGCTCGACGAGCGGCTGCGGCCGGTGCCGCCCGGCGAGGCCGGCGAACTGTACGTCGGCGGGCCGCTGTTGGCCTCCGGCTACCTCGGCCGCCCGGGCCTGACCGCCGGCCGCTTCGTCGCCGACCCGTTCGCGGACCCGGACGGTCCCGGGGGAGCTCGGATGTACCGCACCGGCGACCTGGTGCGCCGAGCCACCGGGGAGGGCCCGCTGGATTTCCTCGGCCGCACCGACCACCAGGTGAAGATCCGCGGCTTCCGGGTCGAGCCCGGGGAGGTCGAGCAGGTGCTGGCCGGCCACCCCGGCGTCACCGGCTGCGTGGTGGTGGCGCACGAGGACCGGCTGGCCGCGTACGTCACCGGCGCCGCGCCGGGGTATGCCGAGGCCCGGGCCTGGCTGGCCGAGCGGCTGCCCGAGCACATGGTCCCGGCGACGCTCACCGCACTGGAGGCCTTCCCGCTGACGGCCGGCGGCAAGGTGGACCGCGCGGCGCTGCCCGAGCCGCGGACGGCGCCGGAGGGCAGGGCGGCCGGCCGCCCGCCGCGCACCCCCGCCGAGCAGCTGATCGCGGCGGTCTGGGCGGACGTGCTCGGGGTGCCGGAGGTCGGCGCCGACGACAACTTCTTCCACCTGGGCGGCGATTCGCTGACCGCCGTCCGGGTGGTGGGCCGGGTCTTCGACGTCTTCGGCATGGTGTCGCCGTACACCATCTTCGACGCGCCGACCCTGGCCGGGTTCGCCGCCGCGGTGACCTCCGCGACCGGCGGCGCGCGCCCGGCCCCGGTGCGCTCGGGCGCCGCCGAGGCCCCGCTGTCGAAGTTCCAGCGCGGCCTGTGGTTCCTCGACCAGTGGAACCCGGACGCGCCGACCTACGTGGTGCCCTGGGTGTTCCGCTTCTCCGGGCCGGTCGACCCCGGGCTGCTGCGGCGGGCGCTGGCGGGGGTGGTGGAGCGGCACGAGAGCCTGCGGACCACCTTCGAGCTCGCCGAGGACGGCCCGCGCCAGGTCGTCCACCCCTCCGTGGAGCTGCCGTTCACGCTCACCGAGACCACCGCCGACCGGGTGGACGAGCTGGTCGCCGAGGCCGCGCTGGAGCCCTTCGACCTGGCGCGGGGGCCGCTGGTGCGGGCCAGGGTCTTCCGGGCGGGCGGGGCGACCACGCTGCTGCTGCTCCTCCACCACATCGTCTGGGACGAGGGCTCGCTGCCCGTACTGGAGGCCGAACTCCAGGAGCTGTACGCCGCGCTGGCCGAGGGCCGCCCGGCCGAGCTGCCGGAACTCGCCGTCCAGTACGGCGACTACGCCGCCTGGCAGTACCAGGACGACACCGCGGAGAAGCAACTCGACTACTGGCGCGAGCAGTTGCGCGACGCGCCGACCACCGACGCGCTGGCGCCGGACCGCCCCCGCCCCGAGGAGCAGGCCTTCCGCGGCGCCTTCCACCGCTTCGCCATGCCCGATCCGGTGGCCGAGGCCGTCCGGGCGCTCGCCCGCAGCGAGGACGCCACCCCGTTCATGGTGCTGCTGGCCGGGCTGGCGCTCACCCTGCACCGCCGCTCCGGCCAGCGCGACCTGGTCCTCGGCTCGCCGGTGAACGCCCGCGGCCGGGCCGAACTCGACGGCCTGATCGGCTACTTCGTCAACCTGCTGCCGCTGCGGCTGAAGCTGGAGGAGGGCGCCTCCTTCCGCGAGCTGGTCCGGCACGTGCGCGAGGTGTCGATCGGCGGCTACCGGCACCAGGAGGTGCCCTTCGACGACATCGCGAACGCCGTGCTCGACGAGCGCCCCGAGGACCGCAACCCGCTCTGCCAGGTGCTGCTGGAGCTGCACCCGCTGGACCCCCGGCCGTTCACGGTCGGCGGGCACGCCGTCACCCGCTCCCTGCACTCCAACCCGGTCTCCCGCTTCGACCTGTCCGTCTCGGTGGACGACCTCGGCACCGGCTTCACCGGGCGCTTCGAGTACGACAGCGACCTCTTCGACCCGGCCACCATGGCCGGCCTGTGCGAGGAGTGGCTGGGCACCCTGGCCGCCGCCGTCGAGGTGCCGGTGCACGCCCTGTTCGAGGCGCGGGCCGCCCGCGAGCCGGGCGCCGTCGCCCTGGTGTCCGGTGAACGCGCCGTCGGGTACGGCGAGTTGAACGCCGCCGCGAACCGGCTCGCCCGCCACCTGGCGGGCCTGGGCATCGGCCGCGGCGACACCGTCGCCGTGCTGACCGAGCGCGGGCCGGAGCTGGTCACCGCCCTGCTGGCGGCCCTCAAGACCGGCGCCGCGTACACCCTGCTCGACCCGGACTTCCCGGCCGAGCGGCTGGTCGGCGCCGTCGCCGACACCGGCGCCGCCACGGTGGTCACCCACCGGCACGCCACCGTGCCGTTCGCCGTCCCCGGCCAGGTGGACCTGGACGCCTCGGCCGCCGACCTCGCCCGGTACCCGGCCCACGACCTCGGCCTGCCGGTCGACGGCGCCGACCTCGCCACCGTGATGTTCACCTCCGGCTCCACCGGCCGCCCCAAGGGCGTCGCCGTCCCGCACCGCGCGCTCACCACCACCTACCTCGGCCAGGACTACGCCCGCTTCGGCCCCGACGAGGTCTGGCTGCAGTGCTCGCCGGTCTCCTGGGACGCCTTCGCGCTGGAGCTGTACGGCGCGCTCTGCTTCGGCGGCACCTGCGTCCTCCAGCCCGGCCAGCGCCCCGACCCGCAGACCGTCGCCGAGCTGACCCGCCGCCACGGCGTCACCCAACTCCAGCTCTCCGCAAGCCTGTTCAACTTCCTGCTGGAGGAGTTCCCGGAGACCTACGACGGCCTGAAGCTCGCCTTCACGGCCGGCGAGCGGGCCTCCACCACCCATGTCGCCAAGGCCCTGGAGGCCTACCCGGGCCTGGTCGTCGCCAACGGCTACGGCCCGGTGGAGAGCCTCGGCCTGACCACCTGCCACCGGGTCGGCCCCGCCGACGCGGCCGGCGGCTCCATCCCGATCGGCGTCGCGCTGCACGGCAAGGGCGTCCTCGTTCTGGACGAGCGGCTGCGCCCCGTCGCGCCCGGGGTGACCGGCGAGCTGTACGCCACCGGCGGCGGCCTCGCCCACGGCTACCTCGGCCGGCCCGGCCTGACCGCCGAACGCTTCGTCGCCTCCCCGTACGGCGCCCCCGGCGAGCGCCTCTACCGCACCGGCGACCTCGGCCACCGCACCGCCGAGGGCCTGCTGGAGGTCACCGGCCGGATCGACGACCAGGTCAAGATCCGGGGCTTCCGGGTCGAACCCGGCGAGATCGAGGACGCGCTCACCCGCCACCCGGCCGTCCGGGAGGCCGCCGTCGCCGTCCACGAGCCCGCCCCCGGCGACCGCCGGCTCGCCGCCTACGTCACCGTCGCCGCCGACGCCCCCGGCCCGGACGCCCTGCTCGACCACCTGGCCGGCCTGCTGCCCGAGCACATGCTGCCCGCGACCCTGGACGTCCTGGCCGCGCTGCCGCTCAACCACAACGGCAAGGTGGACCGCAAGGCGCTGCCCGCCCCCGCCGGGCGCCCGGCCGCCTCCGACGAGGACGCGACGGCCGACGAGGCCGCCGACCCGCTGACCGAGGCCGAACGCCTGGTCGCCGAGGCGGTCCGCGAGGTGCTCGACCTCGCCGAGGTCGGCCGCGAGGACAACTTCTTCCGGATCGGCGGCAACTCGCTGGCCGCCGTCCGGGTCGCGATGCGGCTGTCCCGGGAGACCGGCAGCCGCGTCCCCCCGCAACTGGTGTTCCGGGCCCGGACCGTGAGCGCCATCGCCGAACGGCTGGCCGCCCGGTGACCGGCCGCACCGCACACGAAGGGAACGAGGCCGTGAGCCCGTCCGACCACCCGGCGCGCACCGCGCCCGTCTCCGGGCTGCAACGCGGCCTCTGGTTCCTCGACCGCCTCGACCCGAAGGCCGTCACCTACTGCACCCCCTGGACCCTCGACGTCACCGGCCCGCTCGACCTCGCGCTGCTCCGACGCGCGCTGGACGCCGTCACCGCCCGGCACGAGACCCTGCGCACCACCTTCGCGCTGCACCCCGACGGCCCCCGCCAGCACGTGCACCACCGCCTCGCCGTGCCGCTCGCGGAGACCGACCTGCGGGACCACCCCGACCGGGCCGCGCGCCTGGAGGAGCTGCTCGCCGCCCGCTGCGCCGAGCCCTTCGACCTGGCGGCGGGCCCGCTGCTGCGCGCCGAGGCCTTCCGGCTCGCGGACGAGCGCACCACCGTGCTGTTCACCGTCCACCACATCGTCTGGGACGGCTGGTCCGCCGAGGTCTTCGAGCGCGAACTCGCCGAGCTGTACGACGCGGCGCTGCGCGGCCGGGAGCCCGAACTGCCGGAGCTGACCGTGCAGTACGCCGACCGCGCCGAGGAGGAGCTCGGCACCTCCTACGAGGAGCACCTGACCTACTGGAAGGAGCAGTTGGACGGCGCCCCCGCGCTGCTGGAGCTGCCCACCGACCGGCCCCGGCCCGCCGAGCGCGGCGCGGCCGGCCGCACCGAGGGGTTCGACCTCGCCCCGGGGACGGCGGCGCGGGTCCGCGCCCTGGCCGAGACCGAGGGCGTCACCCCGTTCACCGTCCAACTGGCCGCCTTCGCCCTGCTGCTGAACCGCTGGACCGGCGCCGACGACCTGGTGGTCGGCACCCCGGTCACCACCCGCGACCGGCCCGAACTGGAGCACCTGCTCGGCTACTTCGTCAACCTGCTGCCGCTGCGCCTGCGGCTCGCGCCCGCGCTGAGCTTCCGGGATCTGCTGGAGCACGTCCAGGACGTCGCCTTCGAGGCGTACGGCTACCTCGACCTGCCCTTCGACCAGATCGTCGACCGGCTCGGCGCCGCCCGCAGCGCCCAGCACCCGCCGCTGGTCCAGGTGGTGTTCGGCGCCCACGGCGAGGACCGCACCCCGCTGGCGCTCGGCCCGGCGGCCACCGCCCGCAGCCGGGTGCGCTCCAACGGCACCAGCAAGTTCGACCTCACCTGGTCCGTGTTCGACGGGGGAGACGGCGGAGAGCTGCGCGGCGAGGCCGAGTACCGCGGCGAGCTGTTCGACCCGCAGACCGTCCGCCGGCTGGCCGCCGAGTTCGACGACCTGCTCACCGCGGCCCTGGACGACCCCGACGCCACCGTGCTGCGGCTGACCACCCGCCCCGCCGAGGGGGCCGCGGCCACCGACACCCCCGGCCACTGCCTGCACCACCTGTTCGAACGGGCCGCCGACGCCCACCCCGACCGGCCCGCCGTCAGCGACCCCGACCGCACCCTGGGCTATGCCGAACTCGACCGCCGGGCCAACCGCCTCGCGCACGCCCTGCGCGCCCGCGGCGCCGGCCCCGGCGACCGCGTCGGCATGCTGCTGGACCGCACCGCCGACGTCCTGGTCACCGTCCTCGGCGTGCTCAAGACCGGCGCCGCCTACGTGCCCGTCGACCTGGCCGCCCCCGCCGACCGCGCCGCGCTGGTCTTCGGCGACACCGGCGTCGCCCTGGTCGTCACCGACCGCCCGGACCTGGTGCCCGAAGGCCCCTGGCAGGCCTACGACCTGACCGCCGAGGCCGCCGACCTGGCCGCCCGCCCCGACACCCGCCCGCCGGCCGCCGGCCGCCCCGGCGACGTCGCCTACGTCATCTTCACCTCCGGCTCCACCGGCCGCCCCAAGGGCGTCGCCGTCGCCCACGAGCACGTCAGCCGGCTGATGGCGGACGGCGAGCGGCACTTCGGCTTCGGCCCCCAGGAGACCTGGACGCTCTTCCACAGCTACGCCTTCGACTGGACGGTCTGGGAGATGTGGGGCGCCCTGCTGCACGGCGCCCGCCTGGTCGTCGTCCCGTACGTGACCAGCCGCTCGCCGGAGGAGTTCGCCGAGCTGCTGGCGGAGGAGGAGGTCTCGTACCTCTGCCTGACCCCCTCGGCGCTGCGCCAGCTGGAGCCGGTGCTGCGGCGCAGCCCGCGCGCCCTGCCCGCACTGAAGTGGATCATGCTGGGCGGGGAGGCGCTGGACCCGGCCGTCGTCCAGCGCTGGTTCGAACTGGACCCGCCGCCCCCGGCCCGGCTGTGCAACCTGTACGGCATCACCGAGACCACCGTCCACGTCACCACCCACGACCTGGCCGGCAGCGCCGGCTTCGAGCGCAGCCTGATCGGCACGCCGATGCCGCACCTGAGCGCCCAGGTCCTGGACGACTGGCTGCGGCCGGTGCCGCCCGGCGCGGCCGGCGAGCTGTACATCGGCGGCGGCAGCCTCGCCCACGGCTACTGGGGCCGCCCCGGCCTCACCGCCGGGCGCTTCGTCGCCGACCCGTACGGCCCGCCCGGGGCCCGGCTCTACCGCACCGGCGACGTCGCCCGGCGGCTGCCCGGCGGCGGGCTGGAGTACATCGGGCGCGCCGACTTCCAGGTCAAGCTGCGCGGCTTCCGGATCGAGCTCGGCGAGATCGAGAACGCGCTCGCCGCCCACCCGGACGTGGACGCCTGCGTCGTCACCGTGCACGAGGACCGCCTCGCCGCGTACGTCACCGGACGCGAGCCCGCCGACGTCCGCGCCTTCCTCGGCCGCTCGCTGCCCCCGTACATGGTCCCGGCGAGCTTCACCGTGCTGGAGTCGCTGCCGCTGACCGTCAACGGCAAGGTGGACCGCGCCGCGCTGCCCGCCCCCGGCCAGCGGGCCACCGCCACCGGAGGCCGGCACGTCGAGCCGCGCACCCCGGAGGAGGAGGCCTTCGCCGCCGTCTGGACGGAGGTCCTCGGGGTGGACGGCATCGGCGTCCACGACGACTTCTTCCACCTCGGCGGCGACTCCATCCGGGCCGTCCAGCTGGCCGGCGCGCTGCACGAGCGCGGCTGGGGGCTGAGCCTGCGGGACGTCTTCAACGCCCCCACCGTCGCCGCCCTGCTGCCGCTCGCCGAGCCCGTCACCCAGGGCCCGGACGCCCACGAGCCCTTCGCCCTGGTCACCCCGGAGGACCGCGCCGACCTGCCGCCCGGCCTGGTCGACGCCTACCCGATGGTGTCCATGCAGCTCTCCATGGTCTTCCACATGGAGATCGCCGGCGGCACCGACAGCTACCACAACGTCAACTCCTACAAGATCTCCGGCGACCTCGACGAGCAGGCCTTCCGCCGCTCCGTCGCCGAGGCCATGGACCGCCACGCCGTGCTGCGCACCGGCCTGGACCTGTCCGGCTACGGCGAACCGCTGCAGCTCGTCCACGGCCGGCTGCCCGCCCCCGTCGAGTTCGCCGACCTGCGCGGCGCCGCCGAGGAGGACCAGGACACCGCGATCCGCGAGGTGTTCGACACCCACCGGTGGACACCCTTCGACCTCACCGCGCCGCCACTGTTCCGGATCACCGTGCAGCGCCTCGCCGAGGACGCCTACCAGCTCACCGTCTCCGAGCACCACGCGATCCTCGACGGCTGGAGCTTCACCTCGCTGCTCACCGAGATCCTGGAACGCCACACGGCCATCGCCGAGGACCCGCTCGGCGCGCCCGCCCCGCCGCCGCGCACCGCCTTCCGCGACTTCGTGGCCGTCGAACGGCAGGCCGCCGGGGACGAGCGCTCACTCGCCTACTGGCGCGAGCGGCTGGACGGCGTCAGCGGCCAGTCCTTCCCCGGCAGCGAGTCCGTGCACGAGGCGCCGCGCACCGTCGAACGGGTGCTGCCGGAGGCGCCCGGACAGTTGCGCGACGTCGCCGACGCGCTCGGCGTGCCGGTCAAGTCGGTGGCGCTCGCCGCCCACCTGCACGCCCTCGCCGCCGTCACCGGGCGTCGGCGCGTCACCACCGGCCTGGCCGTCAACGGCCGGCTGGAACGGCTCGGCGGCACCGAGGTGTACGGGCTGTTCCTCAACACCGTCCCGCTGAGCTGCGAACCCACCGACGACCTGCTCGCCCTGGTCCGCGAGGTCCACCGGGAGGAGCTGGACATGATGCCGCACCGCCGGGTGCCCTTCGCCCGCCTCGCCCGGCTGATGACCGACACCGCGCTGGACAGCCAGTTCGGCTACCTGCGCTTCCACGCCCTCGGCCGGCTCAGCTCGGCCCGCATCGTGGACGGCCGGATCGGCACCGAGCCGACCCTGCGCCACGAACCCAACAGCTTCGCCTTCGGCGCCTCGGTCATCCAGGACCCGGTCACGCAGCGGGTGCTGCTCGCCGTGGACCACCAGCGCTCGCTGGTCGCCGACCACACCGCCGAGCAGTTCATCGACACCTACGCCGCCGCCCTGCACACCATGGCCGCCGCCGCCCGAGAGTCCTGAGGAGCCGTCATGACCGATCTGCTGGACCGCCTGCGCGACACCGTCGCCGCCCACCCCGGGCGCACCGCCGTCCTGGCCGGCGCCGACCGCCTGGACTTCGCCGAACTCGACCGCCGCACCGCCGCCCTGGCCCGCGCCCTGCGCGAGCGCGGCGTCGGCCGCGGCGACCGGGTCGGCGTCCACCTCCCCCGCACCGCCGACCTGCCGGTCGCCCAGCTCGCCCTCTGGCGGGCCGGCGCC
>NZ_JBSFJC010000127.1:0-22842 GCF_053597855.1 Kitasatospora sp. NPDC001225 | reverse complement strand
CGGCGACCGCCCCTACCTGGTCGACCCGGCCAGGTTCCCGAACACCGTGATGAACCGGGCCGCGGGCCAGTGCGCGATCTGGCACGGCATCAAGGGCCCCAACAGCACCATCGCGGGCGGCTGGTCGGCCGGCCTGCTCGCCCTCGGATACGCCGCCCGGCTGTACCGCGGCGGGCACTGCGACCGGGTGCTGTGCGGCGCCGCCGAGGAGTACTCGGTCCAGCGCGCCTGGCTGGAGTGGCACAGCGCGGGCGAGGACGGCCGGACCCCGCTCGGCGAGGGCGGCGTCGCCTGGCTGCTGGAGTCCGCCGAGCAGGCGCGCGCGGCGCACCGCCCGGTCCTGGCACGGCTGCTCGGCACCCGCTTCCGCGCCTACCACCGGCCCGAGCAGGCCGCCGGGGCGCTGACCGACTGCGTGCGCGCGGCGCTCGCCGAGGCCGGCGCGGACGGCCGGGACGTACGCCTGGCGGCCCCGCTCGGCGGACCGGACGAGGAGGCGGCGGTGCGCGCGGCCCTGCCCACCGGGGCGGAGCCGCAGTGGCTCCGCTGCCGGCCGCTGCTCGGCGACGCCTCGGCGGCCGCGACCGGCCTCCAGCTGGCGGCGGTGCTGGCCGCGGCCGGCGAGGGACGGCTGCCCGAGGGCGGGCTGGCACTGGTGACCTGCGTCGACCGGGACGGCACGGTCGGCTGCGCGCTCCTGGGCGGCTGACCGCGGCGGCCCGGACACGGCGGGGCCCGGCCCCGGCAGGCCCGGCCCCGGCGGGGCCCGGTCGGCAGGCCCGGACGGCCCCGACACAGAGGAGGGACAGACCATGATGCTCACAGCGTTGACCGTGGCGGAGCCGGACGGCCGCCCGGAACCCCCCGGCGCGGCCGGCGAGCCGGTGGCGCGGCACGTCCGGGGCACCGTCGTGCTGACCGCGGCCGAACCGTTCCTGCGCGGGCACTACCCCGGACTGCCGGTGGTCCCCGGCTTCGGCCTGGTGCAGTACGTCCACGAGCTGGCGGCCGCGGCCGCCGTGCCCGGCCCCGGCCGGGCCGAGCTCACCCGGGCGCGCTTCCTGAGCCCGGTGCGGCCCGGCGACGAGATCGCCGTCGACGCCCGGATCCAGCGCGACCACGACGGGGCCCGGGTCTGCGCCCAGGTCCACGCCGACGACCGACTCGCCGCCGAGATCACCCTGTTCTACCCCCGGGAGGCCCTGTGAAGGACATCGCCGCCATCACCTCGGTCGTCCCGCACCGCCACCCCGCGCTGCTGGTCGACCGGATCGCCGAGATCGAACCGGGCCGCCGGCTCGTCGCGTACAAGGCGGTCACCCTCGCCGAGCCCGCCTACCGGGACGTGCCCGAGGACGCCGCCAACGAGGAGTACGACTACCCGCTCGGCCAGCTGCTGGAGTCCTGGGCGCAGTGCGCGGTGCTGCTGTCCTGTTGGGAGCGGCCGAACGCCAACGTGCTGGACGGGCAGGTCGTACTGCTGGCCCGGACCCGGGACGTCCGGGTGCTCGGCCCGGTCCGCCCCGGCTCGGTCGTGGTGCACGAGGTCACCATGGTCCGCGCCCTCGGCGACTCCTTCATCACCTCCGGCCGCAGCACCGTGGACGGCCACCCGGTGCTGGAGGTCGGCCAGTTGACGCTGGCGCTGCGCCCGGCGGAACTCCTCCGGGCCCCTGGAAGCACGACCGACGGGAGGTCCTGATGTCCGCACGACGGGTCGCCCTGGTGACCGGAGGGTCCCGGGGCATCGGACGCAGCGTGGTGGCCCGGCTCGCCGCCGACGGCTACGACGTGGCGTTCTGCTACCAGTCCCGGGAGGAGGCCGCGGCGGAGACCGCGAAGGAGGCCGAGGCGGCCGGCGCCCGGGTGCTGGCCCGGCGGGTCGACGTGGCCGACCGCGCCCAGGCCGAGGCCTTCGTCAAGGCCGCCGAGCAGGAGCTGGGGCCGCTCCACGCGGTCGTCTCCTCGGCCGGCATCGTCCGGGACAACCCGCTGGTGCTGCTCACCGAGCAGGCCTGGCAGGACGTCATGCGGGTCAACCTGGACGGCACGTACCACGTCTGCCGGGCGGCGGTGTTCGCGATGATGAAGCGCCGCGCCGGCGCCCTGGTGACGATGTCCTCGGTGGCCGGCGTGTACGGCAACGCCACCCAGACCAACTACTCGGCGTCCAAGGCCGGGATCATCGGGTTCTCCAAGGCGCTGGCCAAGGAGGTCGCGCCGCGCGGCATCCGGGTCAACTCCGTGGCGCCCGGCTTCATCGAGACCGACATGACCTCCGCCCTCGCCGAGGGCGCCGACCTCACCGGACGCATCCCGCTGGGCCGCCTCGGCCGCCCCGAGGAGGTCGCCGACCTGGTCTCCTTCCTGCTGTCCGACCGCGCCTCGTACATCACCGGGCAGGTCTTCGGCGTCGACGGCGGGCTCGTGCTTTGACATCCTCCCCACCCTAATGAATGGGGATTCCTCCCACGCCTGCGGCACGGTTGCCCGTGGGTCGCAAGTCGCCGAGGTGGGTTCCCCGTTCGACGGGCCGTGCCCGGCGTGGGATTGCCACGCCGGGACTGACCGGCCCTCCAGGGGCGTTTAGCCTGTCCGCCTGCCCGGCGGCCAGGATGTTCCGAGCAGCGTTGAGGTCACGACCATGCAGCACACCGCACGCACCACAGGCCCACTCCCGTACCACCAGGGGCTTGGGACCGTCGCGGTGTCCGCACCGCGAGCAGAGCTGGGACGACGGGAACATGCGGTGCACGATGCCGACGGTACGCCCGTACCGGGCCGCCTTCTCTTCGAGCAGGCGCCGGAAGGCGGCCCATCCGGCGTCGTGAACGGACTTGGCCAGACGGCCCCGTGCGAGGCCGCGCACATTCAGGTCCTCCAGGTATACCGCTTGGTTCTCGCGGATGATCCTGGTGGTCTGCTTGTGCAGCCAGTCCCGGCGGGTGTCGGCCACCTTGGCATGCGCCCTGGCGACCTTCACCCGGGCCCTCTCCCGGTTCTTGCTGCCCTTGGCCTTACGGGACAACTCCCGTTGCGCGACCTTGAGCCTCTTCTCCGCCTTGCGCAGGAAGCGCGGGTTGTCGATCACGCCGCCGTCGGAGAGGACGGCGTAGGTGGTCAGGCCGAGGTCGATGCCGACCTCGGCCTGAACCTCGGGCAAGGGTTCTGGCTCCACGTCCACCACGAACGAGGCGTGGTAGCGGCCGGCCGGATCGAGCACGATCGTCACCGACGACGGGTCGGCCGGAAGGTTCCGGGACCACTTCACCCGCACGTCGCCGATCTTCGCCAGGTTCAGCTTCCCGTTCCCCCGGATGCGGAACCCGTTACGGGTGAACCGCAGCGACTGCCGATTGTCCTTGCGGGACTTGAACCGGGGAAGCCCCACAGGGCAGCCGGCACGCTTGCCCGAGACGGAGTCGAAGAAGTTCTGGCAAGCCGCATCCAGGTCCCTCAGCGATTGGATCAACGGGTCCACCCCGACCGAAGCAAGCCAAGCGCGCTCCGGTGTCCCCTTCGCCGCCGTGATGACCTGCTTCTGCAGGTCGGAGCTCCTAGGGTACGGAAAGCCGCTCTTGCGGGCGTCCTTCCGTGCCGCCAAGGCGTCGTTGTACACAACCCGCGCACACCCGAACGTACGGGCCAGAGCCTCGCGCTGACCAACCGTCGGATAGATGCGATAGGAGTACCGAAGATGCACACGATCAACCTATCGAGGACCACTGACAACGACCTCCGCCCGAACCCGCGCAGCTCGCTCCGTCGTATCGCGGCTCCAAACCAAGGAGTGTCCCCCACTCCCTGGGCGGATGGACCCCTGTCTCCCCGGCTCGAAAGCCGGGGCCTTGTGGGAGACCCGAGGTGAGCGGGTCCGGCAGGGCTCCGCGGTTCTACTTCTCGCTGCGCAGCCCGTACTCCTGGCTCGCCTACCGCGAGCTGCTGGAGCGGCACCCGGACGTCGCCGGGGCGGTGGAGTGGCGGCCCTTCTTCGAGCCGGACGGCACCAGCGAGCGGCTGCTGGCCGAGCTCGGCGGCTCGTTCCCGTACACCGCGATGTCCCGCGCCAAGCACCTGTACGTCCTCCAGGACGTGCGGCGCCTCACCGCCGCGCGGGGGATCGCGTTCCGCTGGCCGGTGGACCACGACCCGGTGTGGGAGGTCCCCCACCTGGCCTATCTGCGGGCCCTGCGCGGGGGTCTCGGCCCGCAGTTCGTCGCGGCCGCCTACCGGGCCCGCTGGGAGCAGGGCCGGGACATCTGCGACCGGACCGTCATCGCCGGGATCGGGGCCGAACTGGGCCTCGACCCGGCGGAGTTGGCGGGTGCGAGCGACGACCCGGAGCTGCGTCGGCAGGGGGCCCTGCTGCTCAAGGACATCTGCGACGACGGGGTGTTCGGCGTCCCGTTCTTCGTCCAGGGCTTCAACCGCTTCTGGGGGCTGGACCGGCTGCCGGACTTCGTCGCCCACCTGCGGGCCCGGGCCGGCGGCGACGGGGCGCTGCCGCCGCCGGCCGCCCCCGCGGTCGGGCTCGGCGCCCGGGCCGTCGACGACGGCCACGCGGGCGGCTGCGGCTGACCGGCCCGCACGCGTACGGCACGGCCCCGGCGTTCCTCCGCCGGGGCCGTGCCGTCGTTCGCGCGTCTCGGGAACGCGCCTCAGGACCGCACCGGGACGCTCCGGTACAGCTCGGCGATGCAGGCCCGGGAGAGCGCGGCCAGGCTGGAGACCATCAGCTCCGGCGGCAGGCCCGCGCTCCGGTAGGCGAGCGGGAGTTCGGTGCAGGCCGCCACCACCGGCAGCCGCCGGCGCCGCCAGAGCCGTCCGACGGCCTCCCGGAAGGCGGCGCCGGCCTCCTCGGCCCGTCCGGCCTTCACCCGTTCGGCGGCCCCGTGGACCGCCTCCTGCGTCCCGCCGTCGGGCACCAGCAGCCGGTAGCCCCGGGCCGCGGCCCGCCGCTGGTAGAGGCCGCTGCGCACGGTCCCGGTGGTCGCCGTGAGCCAGCCGCCGTCCGGGCTCAGCCGGACGGCCTCGTCCAGGGTGGCGTCGACGATGTCGACCACCGGGACGGGCGAGGTGGCGGCGAAGCCGTCCAGGAAGACGTGCGCCGTGTTGCAGGGGACGGCCAGCAGGTCCGCACCCCAGCCGGCCAGCGTGCGCAGGCACTCCCGCACCCGCCGCCCGGGCTCGTCGTCGCCGCCGAGGATCGCGGCGGTGCGGTCCGGGATGCCCGGCTCGGACAGCAGCAGCAACCGGGGGTGCTGCTGGTCCCGGGAGGCCGGCGCGTCGGCCGCGAGCAGCCGCAGGAACTCCGCGGTCGCCGCCGGGCCCATGCCGCCCAGTACGCCCAGGGTCCGCTCGGGAGCCCGTGCCGTCAGCGCTGTCATGCCTCAACTCTGGACGGCTGCGCTGACCCGGAACTGACATTCGCCTGACATCCACCGTTTGGGGGAACTCCCCCTCAGGAGACGGGGGTTAGCCCCATGGTCCCCGGCTTTCCCAGCGGGATAGCTTCGTGGGGTCCGCCCCGCGACGGGGCCTGTCCAGGAACGTCCTTCAGATCTGGGGAATGACATGCGCCAGCAGTCCGGCCGTCTCGCGTCCTTCGTCGTCCTCGCGGCCGCCGTGGGCGGTCTCAGCGCGTGCGGGTTGGCTCCCGACAACAACTTCGACGACGACGCCACGGTGAGCGACAAGATCACCGCCGTACGGCTCGACACCACCTCCGGCGGCGTGACCCTGCGCGGCAAGGACGGCCTCGACAAGGTCTCCGTGCACCGGTCGGTCAGCTACAAGAACGACAAGCCCGGGGTGACGAGCCGGGTCGAGAACGGCGTCCTGGTGCTGGGCGGCTGCGGCCAGTACTGCTCGGTCACCTACACCGTCGAGGTCCCCCCGGGCCTGCCGGTCAGCGGCCAGACCAACTCCGGGTCGGTCAACCTGACCCAGGTGGGCAACGTGCAGGTGTCCACCCACTCCGGGGCGGTCAGCCTGGACGGGGTGAACGGCACCACGGAGGTGAAGACCACCAACGGCGCCATCACCGGGCGCGGGCTGAACGGCAGCCGCATCCAGACCGAGACCCACAACGGGGCGATCGACCTCGTCTCGACCAAGCCGCAGGACGTCTCCGCGTCGACGTCCAACGGCGCCATCACCCTGGTCGTGCCGAGCGCCACGTACAAGGTGTCCGCGAAGACCGGCAACGGCCACAAGGACATCGGGGTCTCCGACGACCCGTCCGGCCGCTACCAGCTCGACCTGAGCACCAGCAACGGGCGCATCCAGGTCAAGCAGGCCTGACAACCCGCGCAACGGGCTGCCGTCCGGCGATCAGCCGGGCGTCAGCAGCCTGTCAGCGTTCCCGGCGAATCTGGTGGGGCTCCGATCCTTGTCGCGAGGAGGCCCCGTCGCATGACGTCGATAGAAGCGGTATCGAGCTACCTGCCACCGACGGTCTCGGTCGAACAGCTGCGGGAGCCGCTGGGGCTGACCGACCAGCAGGTGCGCCGGTTCACCAGGCTGTACGGCCTCGACCGGATCTGCCAGGCGCCCGACCAGTCCGAGGCGGAACTGCTGGCCACCGCGGCGGGCAAGCTCGACGCCCTCGCCGGGCAGGAGGACCGGATCCGGTACGTGGTGCGCGCCAAGGGGCTGCGCACCACCGCACCGTACCCGGTCAGCCCGCTGCGGACGGTCTGCGAGTCGCTGGGGCTGCGCCGGGCGAAGGTCTTCTCGGTGGCCGACCACGGCTGCGCGACCGGACTGCTCGCGGTGGACGCGGCCGGCACCCTGCTGGCGGCGGACGGCGACCCGGACGCGCTCGCGCTGGTGCTGGCCGGGGACAAGACGCTCACCCCGTTCTCCCAGTGGGTCGAGGACGTCTCGATCATGGGCGAGGGCGTCACCGCCGTCCTGGTGGGCGCCGGCGGCGACCGCAACCGGGTGCTCGGCTACCACGCCCGCATCCACGGCCGCGAGGACGGCGTCATCGACCTCGACGCCGAGGGCGCCCGCGAGGCCAAGCGGATCTACCAGGACGCGATGGCCGAGGTCATCGACGGTGCCCTGGCCGCGGCCGGCCTGGCCGTCGGCGACCTCGACCTGGTGCTGCCGCACAACGTCAACCGGGTCTCCTGGACGGTCGCCGCCAACGCGCTCGGCATCGACCGGGACCGCATCTTCCTGGAGAACATCGGCCGGACCGGCCACTGCTTCTGCGCCGACCCCTTCATCAACTACCAGTCGGCGCTCGAACTCGGCCTGCTGCGGCCCGGGGACACCTACCTGATGACCTCCGCGGGGCTCGGCCAGTCCTTCGCCGCGATGGTCGTGAGGCACTGATGGGCGCCCGCGACGGGGGCCGGACCCCCGATGCCGCCGATGCCCCCGATGCCGCCGACCGGCTGGCCCTCGCCCTGACCGGCTCCCCGGACGCCCGGCTGCTGTTCCTGGGCAACTTCGAGGTGGAGCAGCAGTGGGCGCTCGGCGAGCACACCCTGCCCCGGCTCTCCGCCGCCACCTCCAGCGCCGTGGTCAACCGGATGGACGAGTTCGCGCTGCTGCTGGCCGGCGGCCGGGACCACGTGGTGCTCAAGACCCGGCCGGACGGCGACTACCTCGGCTACCTGGCCGGGCTCGGCCTGGACCTGCCGCACGTCCACGTCCCCGCCGCCCAGGACCCGCAGCGCACCGTCACCGAGGACGCCCTGGCCGACCCGGCCCTGCTCGCCGAACTGGCGGGCCTGGCCGCCGACGGCTGCCGGATCGCCGCCCACGGCGTGTCCGAGCCGGAGGAGCGCCTCGCCGCGGCCACCGGGCTGCGCCTGGCCGGACCGGACGCGGCCACCTGCAAGGCCGTCAACAGCAAGGTCTACAGCCGCCGGATCGCCGACGAGCTCGGCCTGCGCCAGCCCCGCGGCTGGGCCTGCGAGACGCTCGCCGAACTCGCCGACGCCTTCGCGGCGGTGGACGCCGAGCTCGGCGACGGCCGGGCCGTGGTGAAGGAGGCGTTCGGCGTCTCCGGCAAGGGCATCGCCCGGCTGACCAGCCGGCGCCGCGGCGAGCGGATCCTCGGGCTGATCGCCAAGCAGGTCGAGGCCTCCGGCCGGCCGCGGATCGCCATGGTGGTCGAGGAGTGGGTCGCCAAGAGCACCGACCTCAACTACCAGTTCACGGTGGGCCTGGACGGCTCGGTGGCGTTCGACTTCGTCAAGGAGCAGCTCACCGAGGACGGCGTCCACAAGGGCCACCGGATGCCCGCCCGGCTCGGCGCCGACCAGGTCGACGAGCTGCGCACCGCCGCGGACCTGCTCGGCAAGCGGCTGGCCTCGGACGGCTTCCACGGCGTGGTGGGCGTGGACGCCATGGTGGACCCCGACGGCGGGATCTACCCGGTCGTGGAGATCAACGCCCGCAACAACATGTCCACCTACCAGGTCCGTCTGCAGGAACGGTTCGTCAAGCCGCAACAGGTCGCCGTCGCCCGCCACTACCCGCTGCGGCTGACCGCACCGCTGGCCTTCGACGAACTGCGCCGGCTGCTCGACGGCCTGCTGCTCGACCCGGCCGGAGGCACCGGCCTGCTGGTGAACAACTTCGCCACCGTCAACGCGGCGTTCACCGGCGGCGACGCCCCGGTCGACGGCCGGCTGTACGGGATCATCCTCGCGGACTCGGCGGAGGAACTGACCACCATCGACGCGGAGATCGCCGACCGGCTCGACCGGCGGGAGAGAGGGGACCGGCCATGAGCGACGTCTTCGAGATCCAGGGCACACCCGTCACCGAGATCGCCCAGCGGTACGGCACCCCGCTCTTCCTCTACGACGGGGACGCCCTGACCGGGCGGATGCGCGACCTGCGCGAACACCTGGACCCCAGGCTCCAGGTGTTCTTCTCCCTCAAGTCCAACCCCAACCTCGCCATCTGCGCCCTGCTCCACGCCCACGGCGCCCGCGCCGAGGTCTCCTCGCTCACCGAGCTGCGCACCGCCCGGCAGGCCGGGGTGGCCGGCCGGGACATCCTCTTCCTCGGGCCGGGCAAGAGCCGGGAGGAACTGCTCGCCTGCCTGGACGAGGAGATCGCGGCGATCGTCTGCGAGTCCCTCCAGGAACTCGCGCTGATCGACGAACTCGCCCGCGAGCGCGGCACGGTGGCGCCGGTCGCGCTGCGGGTCAACCCGAGCTTCTCGGTCAAGGGCTCCGGCCTCACCATGGGCGGCAAGCCCCGCCAGTTCGGCATGGACGAGGCCCAACTCCTGGCCGACCCGGGGCTGGTGGCACGCCACCCGGCGGTGCGGGTGATGGGCGTCCAGGTCTACATGGGCACCCGTATCCTGGTCGAGGACACCATCGTCGAGAACACCGAGCGGATCTTCGACCTGGCCGAACGCCTCAGCGCCGCCCTGGACTTCGAGCTGGAGCTGGTGGACGTCGGCGGCGGCCTCGGCGTCGCCTACTTCGACGGCGAACGGGACCTCGACCTGCCGAAGCTCGCCGCCGGGATCAACCCGCTGGTCGCCGCGTTCGCCGAACGCCACCCCGGCACCCGGCTGGTGATGGAGCTCGGCCGCTACCTCACCGCGCTGGCCGGCACCTACGCCACCCGGATCCGGTACGTGAAGGAGTCGCTGGGCGAGCGCTTCGCGGTCGCCGACGGCGGCACCCACCACCACATGGCGGCGGTCGGCATCGGCTCCTTCGTCAAGCGCAACTTCCCGATGCTGCTGCTCAACCGGCTCGACGAACCCGCCACCGAGGTCTGGAACGTCACCGGCCCGCTCTGCACGCCCAACGACACCCTGGCCAAGAAGGCCGAGCTGCCGCCGGTACGGCCGGGCGACCTGCTCGGCGTGCTGCGCTCCGGCGCGTACGGGCCGACCGCCTCCCCCGTGCACTTCCTCAGCCACGGCTACCCGGCCGAGGTGCTGGTGCTCGACGGCGAGGCGCACCTGGTCCGCGAGCCCGACCGCCCGGAGGACCTGCTGCGCCACCAGCGCCCGATCGCCCCCGAACTCCTCGGCCGCTCCAGCTAGTTGCCGCACGCCCCCACCCCCAACCCCCGGAAGGAGTGCCGACCATGACCGGAGCCACCGGCACGGACCGCGCGCGGATCGTCACCGAGATCTCCGCCGCCCTCGGCGAGGTGCTCGACTACGACCTGCCCGAACTCACCGAGGAGTCCCGGCTCTTCGACGAGCTCGGCCTCGACTCCACCGGCGTCTTCGAGCTGCTGATGCGGCTGGAGGAGTCGCTGGACGTCGAGTTCGACACCGACTCGCTGGAGATGGCCCACTTCGCGAGCGTCCGCTCGCTGGCCGACTTCGTGGCCACGGAACTGGGCGGCTGAGCATGCCGGTCCGGACCGTACCGACGAAGGGCCCCTGGGAGGCGCCCGCCGTCTTCCCGCTCGGGCTCGCCGCGATCACCCACCGGAGGTTCCCGCCGGGCCGGGCACGGATCGACGACGCCTTCTCGCTGCGCCACTTCGCCGACCTGACGGCCGCCTACGGCGTCGACCACCGGCCGGAGCTGGTCCGGGAGGCGGCCGGGAACACCTTCGCCGACATGGCCGGGGAGCTGCTCGCCGCGCTCGACCCGCAGGACCGACGAGCGGCAGCGGCCACGCAGGCGCCGCCGATCGACCTGGCCGTGGTCGCCCACGCCACCCCGGACCTGGACTGCCGGCTCGCCGCCGTCACCAGCCTCTCCGAGCGCGTCCCCGGCGGGCCGCTCTCCTTCGCCGTCTCCGAGTGCGGCTCCAACGCCCCCTTCGCCGCGCTGCGGCTGGCCGACGCCTACGCCCGGCGGCACGACCTGCGCAGCGTCGCGGTGTTCGTGCTCGACCAGGCCACCTTCCCGTACGAGACCGGACGGGACCTCGCCGGGGACGCCGGCCTCGCGCTGCTGCTGACCGACACCGGCTCCCTCGGCCGGCTCACCCTGTGGCAGCGCACCGGCACCGGACCGGACGACGTGCCGGCCGCCGTCCGCACCGCCCTGGCCGAACTGGACGCCACCGGCTGCCCGTTGGTCCTCGGCGCCGCCCTCGACCCGGCGCGCGACCTGCCCGGCCACCCCGGCCGGATCGTGCGCACCCCGCCGGGCCACCCGGCCTCCGGCACCCTCACCGCCCTCGCCGCCGACCCCGCCTGGGCGGCCGGGAGGGAGGAGCGGATCGCCGTCGTCGACCACGAACCCGACACCGGCGACCTGGCCGTCTGCCTGATCGAACGGGGCGGGCGGTGACCACCGTGACGCACCGGGACACGGACCTGTGGCCCCGCTGCCAGGACGCCGCCCGGCAGCGGGGCCTCGCCCCGGCGCTGCGGCTGCTCGCCTCCGCCCTGACACCCGGCCTGCTGCCCTGCGGGCCGGGCGGGCACACCGTGGCCGACGCCCGGACCTTCGCCGAGGCCGGCGGGCTCTGGGTGGCCGGCGCCACCCGGCCGCGCCGCCCCGCCGACGAGGCCGTGCTGTCGCGCACCGCACTGCCCGGCGGCGAGGTGGTCGCCGCCACCGTCACGACCGCGCCGCCGGCCCGGCGCGGCGCGGCCGAGCGGGAGGCCGGCGCCGCCTTCGTCCTGGGCCTGGCCTGGGTGCGGCTCGGCCTGTCGGAGTCGCTGCGCTCGGCCTGCCTGGGCTACCTGGGCCGGCGCCGCAGCGGCGACTCGTACCTGTTGCAGCAGCAGCTGGTGAAGGGCACCGTCGCCGAGGCGGTGGCCGACCACCTGGAGGTCCGGGCGGTGCTGTCCGGCGCCGGGCCGGGCGACCTGCCCGCCGCGGTGCTGGCGGACGTCCACGCCCGGATCACCGCGGCCGACCGGGAGCAGGTCCGGCTGCTGGGCGCCAGCGGCTACCTGCGGGACGGCCCCGGGATGCCCTGCTACCTGTCGGAGCTGCTGGCGGAGGTCCACGTGACCGGGGAGGAACCGCGATGACCGGGCCGGACGGGCACCTGGCCGCGCTGCGCGCCAGGGCCCGCGAGTGGGGCGCCGGGCTGCGCCCGCTCGCGCTGGAGATCGACCGCGACCCGGAGGCGATCCGGCAGCACCTGGACCTCCCGGCCGTGCGCTACCTGGCGACGATGGGCATCCCGGCCGCGTACGGGAACGAGCCGGAGAAGATCGACGGGCAGCGCCACTGCGGCGACTCGGCGCTGGAACGCGCCGTCGTCATGGAGGAGCTCGCCCGCGCCGACGTCGGCGCGATGGTCGCCTCGCCGGGCCCGTTCCTGGCCGGCGTCGCGGTCGGCCTGTGCGCCGACGAGCGGCAGAAGGAGTGGTTCTACGGCCGGATGCTGCGCGAACCCCTGTGGACCTGCTTCGCGCTGACCGAACCGGACCGCGGCTCGGACGCGGCGGCCCTGACCACCGCGCTGACCCCCGCCCCGGGCGGGGCGCTGCTCAGCGGCGAGAAGCGCTACGTGGGCAACGCCTCGCGGGCCCGGCTCGCGGTGGTCTTCGCCCGCACCCGGCCCGGCCCGCTCGGCATCACCGCCGTCCTGGTCGACACCGACACCCCCGGGTTCCACGCCGAGCCGCTGGACATGCTGGGACTGCGCGGCGCGCGGATCAGCGCCGTCCGCCTGGAGTCGGTGGCCGTCCCCGAGGAACACGTCCTCGGCCGCCACCTCCCGGCCAGCCGGCGCGGGGTCTGGTCCTTCGTCCAGATCTTCAACCAGCTGCGCCCGGGCGTCGCGGCGATCGCGGTCGGGATCGCCCGCGCCGCCCACGACTACGTGACCGCGCACCGCGGCCCGCTGCGCACCGCCGAGCAGGAGCGGCTGGACGCGATCGGCCGCCGGATCGACGCCGTCCACCGCCTGGTGCTGGACGCCGCCGCGACGGTCGACGCCCGGCCGGCCGACGGCCACCTCGCCTCGGCCGCCAAACTGCGCGCCGCCCGGCTCGCCGAGGACGTGACGCTGGCGGCCTGCGGCTTCTTCGGGCCCGGGGCCCGGCTGGCGCACCCGCTGCTGGACAAGCTCGCGCGCGACGCCCGGGCGATGGAGTTCCTCGAGGGCGCCGCCAACATCCACCGGCTGAACCTCTTCCAGGGACTGCTCACCGGCAAGGTCGGGCGCGCCTAGCAGCGCCTCCCGGGGCCGCCCCGGCAGGCGCCCCCGGCGGCGCCCCGGGGCCCGTCCCGGGCCTCTGACCAGGGCCTTCGCCCCATCAGTTGCGAATCAGTGCGACGTCAGTGTGTTCGGAAACCATGGGGCCATCGCTTCGGACCGATTGGGCACCCGCTACCACGGAACGACCGGGTGGGAGTAGACGCATGCCAGTTATCACGACACCGCAGGAATTCGACGTCGAGGACCTGTACGTCGACCTCCGACGGATGATCGGCCGTCCGCTGTACCTCAAGTGCGAGGGCTTCAACTTCGCCGGCTCGGTCAAACTGCGGGCGGCGGGCGAGATGGTGGACTCCGCCTTCCGGTCCGGGGCGCTGCGGCCGGGGATGACCATCGTGGAGAGCTCCTCCGGGAACCTCGGCGTGGCGCTGAGCCTCGTCGCGGCGAGCCGGGGGCTCACCTTCGTCTGCGTCACCGACTCCCGCTGCACCACCGTCTCCCGGCGACTGATGCAGCGCCTGGGCGCCGACGTGCGGGTGGTGACCGAGCCCGACCCGCAGCGCGGCCTGCTCGGCGCCCGGCTCGACCTGGTCGCCCGGCTGTGCGCCGAGCACCGGGACTTCCACTGGCTCAACCAGTACGCCAACCCGGGCAACTGGACCGCCCACTACCGCACCACCGGGCCGCAGATCGCCAAGGCCTTCCCGGAGCTGGACGTGCTGTTCGTCGGCGCCGGGACCACCGGCACCCTGATGGGCTGCGCCCGGTACTTCCGGGAGAACAACCCGGGGGTGACGATCGTCGCGGTCGACGCCGTCGGCTCGGTCAACTTCGGCCACGAGCCGGGCGGCCGGCTGATCCCCGGCATCGGCACCAGCGTCCGGCCCGCCATCCTCGACGAGTCCTACGTGGACGACACCGTGCTGGTCGCCGAGACCGACACCGTCCGGGCCTGCCGCGCCCTGCTGCGCGAGGGCTTCCTGCTCGGCGGCTCGACCGGCACGGTGCTCAGCGGCGCGGCCCGCTGGCTGGGCGCCAACCGGCCGGACGAGGAGCTGACCGCCGTGGCCATCGCGCCCGACCTCGGCGAACGCTACCTGGACACCGTCTACGACGACGCGTGGGTGCTGGAGTCCTTCGGCCCCGACGCCCTGGCCGCCGAGGCGGCCGCCCCCGGTACCGGCCTCGCCTCGATCGGCCCGACCTCCGTTGGGAGCCTGTGATGACATCGGTCCTGGGGACCTCGCTGCCGCTCACCGCCGGCCAGACGGAGATCTGGCTCGACGTCAACGGGGCCGGCGGGAGCAACGCGTACAACTCGGCCGGCTACCTGGACGTCCGCGGCCCGCTGGACCGGGCCCGCTTCCGCACCGCGCTGGGCCGGCTGGTCGAGGAGGCGCAGTGCCTGCGCGCCCAGTTCCTCGACGTCGACGGCGAACCCCGCCAGCGCCTCCGCGAGGTCGCCGAACTCCCGCTCGACGAGCTGGACTTCGGTGCCGAGCCCGACCCCTCCGCGGCGGCACTGGACTGGATGCGGACGGACCTGGCGAAGCCCTACGACCCCGCCGGGTTCCCGCTGTTCCGGCTCGCCGTCCTCACCCTGGGCCCGGACCGGGCGCTCTTCTACCTCTCCGTCCACCACCTGCTGTGCGACGGCTTCAGCCAGGTGGTGCTCTGGCGCCGGCTGGCCGAACTGTACGAGGCCGACGGCGGGGACGCCGGCCCGGCCCTGCCCCCGCTCGCCGACCTGCTCGCCGCCGAGGCCGCCTACCTCGGCTCCTCCCGGGCCCGGCGGGACGCCGAGTTCTGGCAGCGCCGGTTCCCCGAGCCGCCCGAGCCCGCCGACCTCTCCCACCGGGAGCCCGCGACGGCCGCGCCGCAGGGCTTCCTGCGCCGCACCGCCGCCCTGTCCGCCGGCACCAGCGCCCGGCTGCGCGCGGCCGCCAGCCGCGCGGACGTCACCTGGCCGACCGCGGTGATGGCGGCGGTCGCGGTGTACACCCAACGGATGACCGGGGTCGAGGACGTCCTGCTGACCCTGCCGGTGACCGCCCGGCCGACCGCCCACGAGCGGTCGATCCCCGGCATGCTGGCCAACTACCTGCCGCTGCGGGTGCCCGTCCGCCCCGCCCTGACCAGGGCCGGGCTGCTGCGCCAGACCTCCCGGGAGCTGGCCCAGGCGCTCCGCCACCAGCGCCACCGGGTCAGCGCGATCCGCCGCGCCATGGGGCTGCGCAGCGACGACCGGCGGCCCTTCGGACCGTTCGTCAACCTGCTGCCGCAGCAGGCCGAGCTGGCCCTCGGGCCGTGCACAGCGCGGGTGGTCAACCTGTCGACCGGGCTGATCGACGACCTGATGGTCACCGTGGTCGAGACCGCCGGGGCCGGCATCGAGCTGCACCTCAACGGCAACCCGGACCGCTACACCGACGCGGAGATCGACGGCCACCTCGCCCGGCTGGTGGAGTTCCTGGACCGCTTCGCCGAGGCCGGGGACGAGCAGCCGGTCGGCGGCCTGGCCGTGGACACCGGGGACCGCGCCGCCTGGGTGCGGGAGTCGAGCGGACCCGAGCGCCCGGCGGGCTTCGACTGCGCGGTGGCCCGGATCCGCGAACTCGCCGCCCGGCGCCCCGAGGCCGTGGCGGTCGCCGAGGACGGCGGCACGACCACGTACGCCGAACTGGTCGGCCGGGCCAGCGCCCTCTCCCGCCGGGTCGGCGACGCCGGCCTGGTGGCCCTGCTGGTCACCCCGGGCTCCGACTTCATCGCCTCGGTGCTCGGCGTGATCGGCGCCGGCGCGGCCTACGTCCCGCTGGACCCGGGCGCGCCCGAGGCCAGGACCGTCGCCCTGCTCTCCGACAACGGGATCACCACCGTGGTCGCGGACGCCGCCCACCGGCCGCTCGCCGAGCGGGTGGCGGCCGCCGCCGGCCGACCGGTCCGGCTGCTGGAGGTCTCCGCGCGGGAGCGGGACGCCGCCGACGACCTCGCGCCCGTCCTCGGCACCCCGCTGGACCTGGCGTACGTGATCTTCACCTCCGGGTCCACCGGGGCGCCCAAGGGCGCCATGGTGCACCGCGCGGGGATGGTCAACCACCTGCTGGCGAAGGTCGACGACCTGGCGCTGGACGCGGCCGACAGCGTGGTGCAGAACGCCCCGGTCACCTTCGACGTGTCGGTGTGGCAGATGCTCGCACCGCTGGTGGTCGGCGGCCGGGTCCGGGTGGTGCGCCGGGAGACCGCGGCCGACCCCGACCTGCTGTTCGCCCTCGCCGACACCGAGGACGTCACCGTCCTGGAGGTCGTCCCCTCACTGCTGCGCGCCGCCCTGGACGCCTGGGACCTGGGCGCCGGCGCTCCCGTGCTGGCCGCGCTGCGCCACCTGGTGGCGACCGGCGAGGCGCTGCCCGCCGACCTGTGCCGGCGCTGGACGAGCCGCTACCCGCTGGTCGGACTGGTCAACGCGTACGGGCCCACCGAGTGCTCGGACGACGTCACCCACGCGCACCTCGGCCACGGGCTCCCGGAACACGGCGCCGTCCCGATCGGCCGCCCGGTCCGCAACACCCGGCTCTACGTGCTCGACGACGCCCTGCTCCCGGTCCCCCAGGGCGCGCCCGGCGAGCTGTACGTCGGCGGCGCCGGCGTCGGCCGCGGCTACCTGGCCGACCCGGCCCGCTCCGCCGCCGCGTTCGTACCCGACCCGTACGGCCCGGCGGGCAGCCGGATGTACCGCACCGGCGACCGCGTGGTGCGCGGCGCGGACGGGCAACTGGTCTTCCTGGACCGCCGGGACAACCAGGTGAAGGTGCGCGGCCACCGGATCGAGCTCGGCGAGATCGAGGCGGCGCTGCGCGCGCTGCCGGACGTCTCCGACGCGGCGGTACGGGCGGTCGGCGGCACCGGCGGGAGCACCCGGCTGGTCGGCTACTGCGTCCCGCGCGCCGGGGCCGTGCTCGACCCGGCCGGGGTCCGCGAGCGCCTGGCCGCCGTCCTGCCGGAGTACATGGTGCCGCCGAACGTCCTGCTCCTGGACGCCCTGCCGCTCACCCCGCACGGCAAGGTCGACCGCCGGGCGCTGCCCGACCCGGCACCGGCCGGCGCCGAGGCCCCGGCCCGGCCGGACACGCCGCGCAGCCGGGCCGAGGAGATCGTCTGCGCCGCGTTCGCCGAGGTCCTCGGCGTGCCGGAGGTCCGCCCCGGCGACAACTTCTTCGAGCTGGGCGGGGACAGCATCAGCGCCATCCTGGCGGTCGGCCACGCCCGCCGGGCCGGACTGACCGTCACCCCGCTGCAGATCCGCACCCACCACACCCCCGCGGCCATCGCGGCGCTCGCCGCACCGGGCGGGCCGGCCCGCCCGGCCGCCGCGCCGGACGACACCGGCGAGGTCGAACTCCTGCCGATCGCCCACCAGTTGCGCGAGGACCTCGGCGTCCTGGACGAGCGGACCAGGGAGTACAGCCAGTACCAGGTGCTCACCACCCCGGCCGGCCTGGACCTCGACCGGCTGACCGCGGCCACCGCCGTCCTGCTGGACCACCACGCCGCGCTGCGGTCGCGGCTGACCGTGGTGGCACCGGGCCTGTGGTCCCTGGAGGCCCTGCCCAGGGGCGCCGTCCGGGCCGCCGACACGGTCCGCCGGGTCGACGTCTCGGCGCTCGCCGACGACCCGGCCGCGCTGGCCGCCGCCGTCGACGAGCAGATCGCCGCGGCCCGCACCGGGCTGGCCCCGGAGGACGGCGCGGTGACCCGGCTCGTCCTGCTCGACGCCGGCCCCGGCCGCCCCGGCCGGCTGGTCTGGCTGACCCACCACCTGTGCGTGGACGGGGTCTCCTGGCGGGTCCTGGTCGCCGACCTCGCCGCCGCCTGCCGGGGCCTCGCCCCGGAACCGGTCGGCACCTCCTACCGCCGCTGGTCGCAGCTGCTCGGCGAGCAGGCCCGCACCGCCGAGCGGGTGCGCGAATTCCCGCTGTGGGCCGAGCAGTCGGCGGCCGCGGAGCCGCTCGGCTCCCGACCGCTGGACCCCGAGCGGGACGTGTACGGCTCCGCCCACCGGCTCCGGCTGGAGCTGCCCGCGGACACCACCGCGACGCTGCTCGCCGCCGCCCGCCGGGTCTACGGCGGGGAGATCAACGACCTGCTGCTGACCGGCCTCGCGCTCGCCGTCGCCGACTGGCGCCGGCACCGCGACCGCCCGGCCGGCACCGTCACCGTCGAACTGGAGGGCCACGGCCGCGAGCCGTTCACCGACGAGGCCGAACTCTCCCGTACGGTCGGCTGGTTCACCAGCGTCTTCCCGGTACGACTGGACCCGGGCGACGCCGGGCGCGAGCCGCTCGACGCGGCCGTGCGCCGGGTCCGGCAGCAGCTCGGCCGGCTGCCCGACCACGGGCTCGGCCACGGGCTGCTGCGCCACCTCAACCCGCAGACCGTCACCGCCCTGGCCCGGCACGGCGTACCGGAACTCGGCTTCAACTACCTCGGCCGGTTCCGGACCGACCGGGACGAGAGCGCCGGGGACTGGCTGCCGGACGCCCGGCACGCCGTCGTCGGCACCGGGGTGCACCCGAGCATGCCGCTGCGGCACGTGCTCGCGGCCACGCCCGTCACCGAGGACCGGCCGGACGGGCCGCACCTGGTCGCCGACTGGCTCTGGGCCCCGGAGGCACTGGCCGACGCCGACGCCGAGCACATCGCCCGCGCCTGGTTCCGCGCCCTCGAAGCCCTGGCCGCCCACGCCTCCCACACCGAGCAGGCCGTCCCCGGCGAGCAGGACGGGGCGGCGGACGGCGAGGCGCTGGAGCTGTCACCGCTCCAGAAGGGCCTGATCTTCCAGACGGAGTTCGACAAGCAGGGCATGAACTCCTACCTGATGCAGGCCGTCCTCGACATCGATGGGCCCTTCGACCCGGCCGCGCTGCGCACCGCGGCCGCCGCGCTGCTGGCCCGGCACGCCGGCCTGCGGGTGCACTTCCCCGAGCGGTCCGCCGAGGACGCCCGGCAGGTCGTGGCCGCCGCGGTGCCGGTGCCCTGGGAGGAGGTCGACCTGTCCGGGCTCCCCACCGAGGCGGAGCGGACGGCCGAGGCCGAGCGGCTGACCGACGCGGACTGGACCCGCGGCTTCGACCTGGCCCGGCCCCCGCTGCTGCGCTTCACCGTGCTCCGGCTGGCCCCCGACCGGGTCCGGCTGCTCTGGACGCTGCACCACCTGCTGGTGGACGGCTGGTCGATGGGCGTGATCGCCCAGGAGCTGTTCACCCTGTACGCCACCGGCGGCGACCCGGCCGCCCTGCCCCCGGCGCCCTCCTACCGGGCGTACTTCGACTGGCTCGCCGCCCAGGACACCGAGGCCGCCCGCGCGGCCTGGCGGCAGGCACTGGACGGGCTGGGCGAGCCGCTGCGGCTCGGCACGGCCGACCGGCCGGGCGACCCGGGGCTGCCCGAGGCCGTCGACCTCGCCCTGCCCGAGGAGCTCACCGCCCGGCTGGTCGCCTGGGCCCGCGCGGAGAACCTCACCCTCAACACCGTCCTCCAGGGCTGCTGGGCGCTGCTGCTCGGCCGGCTCACCGACGCCCCGGACGTGGTGTTCGGCGCGGTCAACTCGGTGCGGCCGCCGGAGCTTCCGGGCATCGAGTCGCTGGTCGGCCTCTTCCTGAACATGCTCCCGGTGCGGGTGCGGCTCGACCCGGACCTGCCCGTCGCCGCGCTCCTCCACCGGATCGACGAGCAGCAGACCGCCCTGCTCGACCACCGGCACCTCGGCCTGGCCGAGGTGCAGCGGATCGCCGGGGCCGGCGAGCTGTTCGACACCGTGTTCAGCTACCAGAACCAGCCGCAGGCCGACGTCGGCCGGCTCAACGCGCTGGTGCCCGAGCTGCGGCTGGGCAACGCCCGCACCCGGCTGGCCGGCGAGCGCGGCCTCGCGGTCCTCGCCTACCCGGACACCCGGCTGACGCTGAGCGCCCAGTTCCGCCCCGACCGCTACGACCGCGACGAGGTCGTCCGCATCCTGGACCGCTTCGCCCACGTGGTGGAGAGCGTCCTGGCGGCCCCGAACGTCCCGCTCCGCCGGCTGCCCCTGCTCACCGACGAGGAGCACCACCGGATCCTCGGCGACTGGGCCGGACGGGCCGCCGCCGCCCCGCGCACCGTCGTCCCCGCGCTGTTCGCCGCCCAGGTCGCCCGGGCGCCCGAGGCCGTGGCCGTGGTCTTCGAGGACCGCGAGACGACCTACCGCGAGCTGGACGAGCGCTCCAACCGGCTGGCCCGGCTGCTGATCGCCCACGGCGTCGGACCGGAGCGGATCATCGCGCTGGCCGTACCCGACCCGGTCGAGATGACCTGTGCCGTCCTGGCCGCGCTCAAGACCGGCGCCGCGTACCTGCCGATCGACCCCAAGTACCCCGCCGACCGGATCGCCTTCATGCTGGCCGACAGCCGGCCCGCCGTCCTGCTCACCACCGCCGCCCTCGCCCCGCAGCTCGCCGGGGCCGACTGCCGCACGGTGCTGCTCGACGACCCGGCCACCCTGGCGGAGCTGGCCGGCCTCCCGGCACACACCCCGCAGGACGCCGAGCGGACCGCCCCGCTGCTGCCCCGGCACCCGGCGTACGTCATCTACACCTCCGGATCGACCGGCCGGCCCAAGGGCGTGACGGTCGACCACTCCGGCTTCGCCGCGATGGTGGCGAGCCTGATCGAGCGCTTCGGCGTCGGCCCGGACACCCGGGTGCTGAAGTTCGCCTCGTTCAGCTTCGACGCCTCGGTCTGGGAGCTGAGCCTGTCCCTGCTCGGCGGCGGCACCCTGGTGGTCGCCGACGAGGAGTGCCGGGTCCCCGGCCGGCCGCTGGTCGACCTGATCCACCGCCACCGGGTGAACCTCGCCGGGCTGCCGCCGGTGGTCGCCGCCGCGCTCCCGGACGGCACCCGGCTGCCCGCCGACCTGACCATGGTCGTCGCCGGGGAGGCCTGCCCGCCGCACGTGGTGGACCGCTGGTCCGGGCAGCTGCAGATGATCAACGGCTACGGGCCCACCGAGGCCGTCCTCGCCTCGACGGTGAGCGAACGGCTGGGTGGCGAACGGCTGGACGGCGAACGGCTCAGTGGTGGCGAACGGCCGGGTGGCTCGGGCCGGCCCCCGATCGGCCGGCCCACCCGGGCCCACCGGGTCTACGTGCTCGACTCCGCGCTGCGGCCCGTCCCGGCCGGGGTGGTCGGCGAACTCTACGTCGGCGGCAACCTGGCCCGCGGCTACCTGGACCGGCCCGGCCTGACCTCCGAACGCTTCGTCGCCGATCCCTTCGGCCCCGCCGGCGAGCGGATGTACCGCACCGGCGACCTGGCGAGCTGGCGCCCCGACGGCCAACTCGACTACGCCGGACGGGCCGACGACCAGGTGCAGCTGCGCGGCTTCCGGATCGAACTCGGCGAGATCGAGTCCGTGCTGACCGGCCGGCCCGAGGTGGCGCAGGCCGCCGTCGTGGTCCGCACCGACGACGGCGAGGACCGACTGGTGGCCTACGTGGTCGCCCGGCCCCCGGCCGTACCGGACCCGGCCGCGCTGCGGGAGCGGGTCGCCGAGGCCCTGCCCGAGTACATGGTCCCGGCCGCCGTCGTCGTGCTCGACGCGCTGCCGCTCACCCCGCAGGGCAAGCTGGACCGCCGGGCCCTGCCCGCCCCCGACAGCGCCCCCGCCCCGGCGGGCCGGCTGCCGCGCACCCCGGTCGAGGAGATCCTCGGCGGGATCTTCGCGGACGCGCTCGGCCGGACCGCCGTCGGCATCGACGACGACTTCTTCGACCTCGGCGGCCACTCCCTGTTGGCCACCCAGGTGATCAGCAGGGTCCGCTCCGCCCTGGGCACCGAGGTGCCGATCCGTACGCTCTTCGAGCAGCGGACGGTGGCCGGCGTCGCCCGGGAGCTCGCGGCCGGCGGCGCGGTCCGGCCGCCGCTGCGGCCCGCCGTCCAGGGCGACCGTTCCGGTGAACTCTCCTTCGCCCAGCGGCGGTTGTGGTTCCTGAACCGGCTGGAGCCGGGCTCGGCGGCCTACAACGTGACCTTCGCGGTCCGGCTCTCCGGGGCGCTGGACGTCACGGCGCTGGACGCGGCGCTGGCCGACCTGGTCGAGCGGCACGAGGTGCTGCGCACCGTCTTCCCGGAGACCGACGGCGAGCCCCGCCAGGAGGTCCTGGGCACCGAGGCCTGGACCGGACTCACCGTCCGGGAGGCCGCCGAGGCCCCGGCGGAGGCCGCCCGCGGCTTCGACCTGTCGACCGAACTCCCGCTGCGGGCCGCCCTGTTGCGCACCGGCCCGGCAGAGCACCTGCTGCTGCTGATCGTCCACCACATCGCCTGGGACGGCTGGTCCGCCGCACCGCTCACCCGGGACCTCTCGCGGGCGTACGCGGCGCGGGCACGCGGTACGGCCCCCGCGTGGGAGCCACTGCCGGTGCAGTACGCGGACTACACCCTCTGGCAGCAGGACCTCCTCGGCGACGACCACGACCAGACCTCCCTGGCCGCACAGCAGTTGGCGTACTGGACGGAGAACCTCGCCGACCTCCCCGAGGAACTCGCCCTGCCCTTCGACCGCCCCCGCCCCAAGGTCGCCACCCACCGCGGCGGCACCGTCCCCTTCCACATCCACCCCGACACCCATGACCGCCTCGCCCACCTCGCCCGCGACAACGGCGCCTCCCTCTTCATGGTCCTCCAGGCCGCCCTCGCCGCCCTCCTCACCCGCCTCGGCGCCGGCCACGA
>NZ_JBSFJC010000126.1:0-23260 GCF_053597855.1 Kitasatospora sp. NPDC001225 | reverse complement strand
GGCGCGAGCGCCGGCACGGACCGCACGGACGGGCTGCCGCCGAGCACGGGCTCGGTGGAACGACAGGACCTGAGCAGCCTGAATCCGACCGACCGAGCAGCAACCGGGGAACGACACACCATGGAAGACAAGAACGGCTCCGCCAACGGCCCGGTCGGGCGGATGGACGCGGCGCTCGACCGGCGGGGGTTCACCACGCGGGGGCTGCGGGTGCGGGCCGGGGTCATGGCAGTGGCGGCGGTCGGGCTGGTGGCCGGGCTGGGGGTCGCCGGGTGGGCGCTGCTGGCGGACGACATGACCAACAGGTTCGGGCCGGACAGCGTGTGCGACGAGGTGGTGAGCTCACGGGCGGTGAACGAAGCGCTCGGGTCGGGCAAGGTCAGCGCGGAGCCGTACGAGGGGAACGTCAGCCGCGGCACGGCGGTCTGCACCGTGAAGGTGGCCGGCGGGATGTTCGGTGACGACCGGAACATCCGGGTGTCCCTCGGCGAGAGCAAGGATGTGTTCCACCTCCCGATCCCTCCCGGCGCCCGGACGTTCGCCGCCTCGGCGAACGGTGGCGCGGTCGGCGCCGTCCGTGGCGACGAGGCGTGGGCACTGCTCCCCGAGGGCTGCCCCAACGGGCTCTGGGCCAGGGTCACCGCGTACTCCGGGAAGGATCCCGACCCGCTGAAGCTCGCCCGGCTCGCCGTGTCGGCGGCCGACCGCATCGCGGACCAGCGCGGTTGCGGCAAGGCGCCGCTGCCCGTCCTGCACGAGCTGGCCCCGGCCGCCACCGAGCGGGAGCTCGACGGCGACGCGGTCTGCGGCCTGCCGGGGGTCTCCGTCCGGCGCTCGCCCGACAAGCGCTACAGGGAGGCCGTGACCGTCGGATCCGATCCCTTGTGGACCTGCGAGATCACGCCTGAGGATGCGCACGGGAGCACCTCTTCCCTCGTCATCGCCACCGAGTCCCGGCTCCGGCCGGAGGCCACCGAGCGGGACACCAGGCCGGCGTTCGGCCGTGCCCGCTGGGTGGGGTCCCTCCCCCGGGACGAGATCGTGGTGACCTGCCACGGTCGCCCCGTCTACTTCCGGATCGGCGCGATCAGGCACCTGGGGCACCTGTTCTCCACCTCCGACGAGGCCTGGAAGCAGTTCCTCACGGCCGGCGGCCAGGCGATCGGGTGTGAGCCGATCCTGTAGCGGGCGGAAATGGGCGGGCGGGTGTCGGGGTAATGGTCTATCTTGCGATGGACCTATTACGTAAGACACGGGGGAGCACCATGAGCACCACCACCACCACCACCACCACCACCGACCGTACCGACCGCACCGACCGCACCGTCGTCGCCGTCTCCGAGCGGCTGGTGCTGACGCGGCCGCGGGAGGGGGACGTGGGGGCGGTGTTCGCGATCCACGGGGATCCGGAGACCAACCGGTACAACCCGCACGGGCCGCAGCGGGAGCTCGTCCAGGCGCGGGAGATGCTGGACGGGTTCGTCGCCGACTGGGTGCGGGACGGGGTGGGGTACTGCGCCGTCGCCACCCGGGAGGACCCGGGGACGGTGATCGGGTTCGCCGGGCTCTACCTGCACACCCTGGACGGGGAGCGGGTGTTCAACCTCTACTACCGGTTCCGGCCGTCCGCCTGGGGCCTCGGGTACGCGGCGGAGGCGGCCCGGGCGGCGATGGCGGAGGCGCTGCCGCGCCACCCCGGCGTCCCGGTGGTCGCCCTGATCCACGCGGACAACCTGCCCTCGCGCCGGCTCGCCGAGCGGCTCGGGCTGGTCGCCGACCCGGACGGCCGCACCGACGAGGAGGACCGGGTGATCCACCGGATGCCCTGAGGCCCGGAGGAGCCCCTGTCGGCCCGAGATCCCCCGCCAGGGGGAGCGGGATCGCGCCCCGGGCGGAGGCCCCGGCGCCCGGCCCGGCGGGACCGTGGGGGCATGAGGATCAACGAGCACGTGGTGCGGGCCGGGGCGGCGTGGACGGCGGTGGCGGCGACCGGGCCGTACCTGACGCTGAAGCTGCTGTGGCTGACCGGGCATCCGGTGGGGGCGGGCGATCCCGGCGAGATGGACCGGCTGTGGCTGGTGAACCTGCTGACCTTCGGCATGGACGCGATCGCCGTGGCCCTGGCACTGGCGTTCGTCCGGCCGTGGGGGCGGCGGGCGCCGGCCGGGCTGGTGGCGTTCCCGATGTGGGTGGCGACCGGTCTGCTCGGCACGATCCTGGTCGCGCTGCCGCCGTACCTGCTGAGCCTCCTGGTCCTGGGGCCGGAGAGCGCCGACCCGGACGACAAGGGCCTCGGCGGCTGGGTCTTCCCCGTCGTGTACGGCGGCTTCGCCGTCCAGGGCCTCGCGCTGATCACCGCCTTCGTGCTGTACGCCCGCCGGCGCTGGGCCGGGCTGCTGCGGGAGCGGATCGGCGACCTGCCGGACTCCCCCACCCTGACCGTGCAGCGCGTCCTCGCCTGCGTCGCCGCACTGCTCGCCGCGGGTGTCGCGGCGGCCCGGGTCTACTGGGCGTTCGGCGGCACCGCCGGAGTGCCGCAGGACCTGGTGGACGGCCGGTCCCGGGGCGTGGCGGTGATGAACGGGGTGACCGCGGTGATGGCGGTGGCCGCGGCGGCGGCGCTGCTGGTCCTGGTCTTCCGGTTCCGTCCGGGGCGCCGGCTGCTCGGGCCGCTGCTGGCGGTCTGGACGGCGGCCGGCTCGCTGTTCGGCTGGGGCGCCTGGCAGTTGGTGGCCTTCGGGGCGACGACGACCCGGGTGACCGAGCTGCGGACGGCCGTCCCCGGGCTGACCCCCCTGGTCCAGGGTGCCCAGGTGGTGGCCGCGGTGCTGGTCCTGGCGGTCGGGGCGGTCGCGCTCACCGAACGCGGCACCCTCCGGCGCGCCGCTGCCGTAGAGTCGCGCGGGTGATCACGGGGGTGGGCATGCGGCTGCGGCGTACGGGAGAGGTGGGCGTCCGGCTGCGGCGTGCGGCGGGCGCGTCGGTCGGCCGGCGGGCCCGGCTGCGCTGGGTGCACCTGGTGCTGGGCGGCGCGCTGCTGATGCCGTACTGGATGCTGTCGGTGGTGCTGTACGGGGCGCTCAACCCGAACCAGCCGCCCGGACGCCAACTGCTGCTGTACGTCCTGTCGTTGCTCACCTCGCTGCCGATGGCCGCCGTCACCGCGCTGGTGCCGATGGTGCGGGGGCTGGAGGGCGCGGCGGCGCGGGCACTGTGCTCGGCGGCCCGGCCGGAGGAGCTGGCCACCGGACCGGCCCGCTCCTGGGGCGCCCGGTGGCGCACCGCGCTCTGGTACGTGCTGCACGTCCTGTTCGGCGGGGTGGTCGCCGGGATGACGCTGGCGGGCACCCCGTTCGCGGTGGTGCTGGTCTGCGGCTTCGCGGGGACCAGGGAGTTCGTCCGGTTGTGGGAGCGGCACTTCCCCGGCTGGCTGGTCACCGGCCCGGTCCTCGGCCTCGGCGTTCTGCTGCTGATCGTCGGCACCAACGCCGTCTGCGGCGCGCTGCTCGCCCGCTGGGCGCCCGCCCTGCTCGGCCCGACCCCGGAGGAGCGGGTGGCCGCCGCCGAGCGCCGGGCCACCGTGCTCGCCCAGCGCAACCGGCTGGCCCGCGAGCTGCACGACTCGGTCGGCCACGCGCTCAGCGCCGTCGGCATCCAGGCCTCGGCCGCCGCCCGGGTGCTGCGCAGCAACCCGGACTTCGCCGCCGAGGCGCTCGCGGCGATCGAGGAGACCGCCCGGGCGGCCGTCGCCGAACTCGACGCCGTACTGGGGCTGTTGCGCGAGGAGGACCCGGAGGCCGCCGGGCCCGCCGGGCCGACCCTCGCCGGGCTGGACGACCTGCTGCGCCAGCTCGGCCGCGCCGGGGTGGCGGTGGACGCCGAGCTGGCGCCCGGGCTGGCCGGCCTGCCCGAGCCGGTCTCCCGCGAGGCGTACCGGATCGTGCAGGAGGGTCTGACCAACGTGCTGCGCCACGCCGGGCCCGCCCCGGCCGGGCTGCGGGTCCGGCTCGCCGACGGCCGGCTGGAGATCGACCTGACCAATCCGCTCGGCCCCGCCCGGCCGAGCCGCCCCGGCGGCGGGCGCGGGCTGCGCGGGATCGGCGAGCGGGCGGCGGCCCTGCACGGCGGCAGCACGGCGGGGCCGGACGGGGACGGAACGACGTGGCGGCTGGCCGTCTGGCTGCCGGTGGGAGGGACGACGTGAACGAGGACATGAACGAGATGGGGTACGACGCCGTGGACGAGGGAACGCGGCAGGGCGCCGACGGCATCCGGGTGGTGATCGCGGACGACGAGCGGCTGGTCCGCCTGGGCCTGCGGGTGGTGATCGACAGCGAACCGGACCTCACCGTGGTCGGCGAGGCCGCCGACGGGGCCGAGGTCGTCCCGCTGGTGCGCGAACTGCGCCCGGACGTGGTGCTGATGGACGTCCGGATGCCCGGCATCGACGGCATCCGAGCCACCGAACAGCTGGTCAACGGGATGGCCCCGCCGCCGCGCATCCTGGTGGTCACCACCTTCGAGCACGACGACCACGTGTACGACGCGCTGCGCGCGGGCGCCGCCGGGTTCCTGCTGAAGCGGGCCCGGGCGGAGGAGATGGTGCAGGCGGTGCGGCTGGTCGCGCGCGGCGACTCGCTGCTGTTCCCGGCGGCCGTCCGCGACCTCGCGCTGCGCCACGGCGCGGACCGGCGCCGGGAGGCCGGGTCGGGCGACCGGGGGCCGATCGGGCGGCTGACCGAGCGGGAGGGGCAGGTGCTGCGGCTGATGGCCACCGGGCTCAACAACGGCGAGATCGCGCGGCAGCTGGTGGTGAGCCAGGAGACGGTGAAGACGCACGTCGGCAGCGTGCTGGCCAAGCTGGGCGCGCGGGACCGCACCCAGGCGGTCATCGCGGCGTACGAGTCGGGCTTCGTGCTGCCGGGCTGACGCCTGCTCAGGATCCACCGCGGCCATCCCCCGTGCCCCCGGTATGCCCGAGCGCCTCGAACGTGGATTCCATCCGATCGGTACCAGCGAGTAGAGTGCGGGTTTCCCCCTCGACGTCCGATACCTCCCGTATCGCCTGGAACGAACTGGTGGCCGCATGACAGTCCGGACCCGACCCGCGCTCTGGTGGCGCATGGGCATCGTGCTCTCGGCGGGCCTCGGCCTGACCCTCGGGACCGCGCCGCTGGTCTACTTCACCGTGCAGAGCAACGTGATCGTGTTCGGCTACTTCATCGGCGCGGTGTACTGGATGCTCAAGCGCGGCACCGTGGACGCGCCCGCGCCCCGGCTGCGCGGCGCCGCCACGCTGTACATCCTGATCACCGGGCTGGTCTCGCACATCCTGCTCGAACACGGCGCCAACCCGCTGCCCGGGCTGGTCAGCGGGCCGGACAAGCTGGCGCACTGGTCGTCGTTCTTCCTGCACTACGTGACGCCGGTGATGGTGATCGCCGACTGGCTGGTGCTCAAGCCGCGCAACGCCTCGGCCTGGAAGGACATCCCGCTCTGGCTGGGCTTCCCGCTCGGCTACGCGGCGATCGTGCTCACCCGCAACGCGCTGTTCGACGACTACCCGATGCCCTACCCGTACTTCTTCTTCGACCCGACCACCAAGGGCTACGGCTACGTCTGGGGCCAGATAGCCCTGTTGACCGTCGAGTTCGTGGCGCTCGCCGCACTCGTCGTCGGGCTGGACCGGCTCGGGACGCGGATCGCGGGAAGGCTGCGGTCGACGCCGCAGGCATAGCCCCGGGAGTTCACGCTCCCCCGTCGCTCACGCGGCGGGCGCGTCCTCGGGGAACGCGGCGTCGAACTCGGCCCGGTGCGCCTTCCAGAACGCCACCGCGTGGTCCACGAAGACCCGGCGCTGCTGCTCGCGCACGCTCAGGTCGTGGACGTAGGCCTTCACGGTCTTGCCGTCCGCGGCGGCGGCCTCGCGGATCGCGGCGAGCTCGTGCTCCGTGTACTCGATGGTGAGCGCAGGCATGCCGCTGATGGTACTGGAGCGACGGGTAGTTGGGGCCGCGGACGGCGGTTTTTCACCCGCAGTCAAAACGGTCGCTGTCGAGACCGCCGAGGACCATTGCGCCCGGCTCCGGGTCGGCCCGGAGAAGGAAGCCGGTGCGCCCGGAGGAGGAAGCGGGTGCGGCTCGTCGGATGACGCCCGGGCGGTGGGGCCGGCCGTAGCGTCGACGGGGAGCGGTGGCGGAGGGGTTCCGCGGGGGAGACCGGGGTTTCGGCGGAGGCCGGAGATGACACGCAGGTCAGGAATGGCACGCAGGTCAGGGATGACGCGCACGGCGGGAACGGCGCGCAGGACGGGAACAGGACGCACGACGGGAACGGCGCGCAGCAGGACCGGAAGCGGCGTCGGCCGGGCCGCGGCCGCGGCGGTGGCACTCGCGACGGCGGTGGGGCTGGCGGCACCGGCGGCGGCCGCGGCGCAGGAAGGGCGGGGGAACCCGCTGGAGGGGGTCTGGCGGACGGAGGGCTACGGCCTGCTGATCGCGGTCTCCGGGGGCCGGGTCACCACCTACGACGTGACCGCGCACAGCTGCCTGCCCGGGTGGGTCACCGGGACGCAGGCCTCGGAGCCCGGCCCGGACGGCACCACCCGCTACACCGTGGGCAACCTCGCCATGACGCTCACCCCCAAGGGCCGGAACCGGGCCGTGGAACGCGAGGAGAGCGGGGTCGGCACCAAGTCGCTCACCCGCCTGGACGCCCTGCCGCCGCTGTGCGCGCGGCCTGCTCCCAACGACCCGCTCGCGGTCTTCGACCGGTTCTGGGAGGACTTCGAGGAGAACTACCCGTTCTTCGCCGCCAAGGGCATCGACTGGCACGCCGTCCGGGACGAGAAGCGGCCCACGATCACTCCGGCGACGACCGCCGACCGGCTGCAGGACGTCTTCACGGACATGCTCCGCCCGCTCGGCGACGCGCACACCGGGCTGGCCCGGGTGGTCGACGGGCACGCCAAGGAGGTCTTCGGCGGGCAGCGGCCGGATTCGACGGTGCAGACCCCGGAGCTGACCGCGCGGGCCCTGCAGGCCTCGGCCGCCCAGCTCACCGGCCCGGAGCAGCAGTTCGCCGGCGGCCGGCTCGGCGTGGGCCGGCTCCCGGACGGCCTCGGCTACCTCCGGGTGAGCAGCTTCGACGGCTACACCGACGGCGACTTCCGGAGCCAGGTCGACGAGCTGGACCGGGCGCTGGACGCCGTGCTGGCCGGCCCGGACCGGCCCACCGGCCTGGTCGTCGACGTGCGGCTGAACGGCGGCGGCTCGGACGCGCTCGGGCTGCACATCGCCGCCCGGCTCACCGACCGCCCGTACGTCGCCTACCGGAAGGTGGCGCGCAACGACCCGGCCGACCCGACGAAGTTCACCCGGCCCGAGCCGATCACCGTACGGCCGTCGGCGGGCGGGCACTTCACCGGGCCGGTGGCGGTGCTCACCTCCTCGATCTCCACCAGCGCCGCGGAGACCTTCACCCAGGCCATGACGGGCCGCTCCCCGCGGGTGCTCCGGGTCGGCGAGAACACCCAGGGCGTCTTCTCCGACATCATGATCAAGTCGCTCTCGCCGGACTTCATGGCCGTCCTGCCGAACGAGAAGTACCTGACCAGGAACGGCAGCACCTTCGACGGCCCGGGCATCCCGCCGAACGTCCGCACACCGGTCTTCACCCCGGACGAGCTGGCCGCGCTCAGGGACTCGGCCCTGAGCACGGCCCGCCGGATGCTCGCCGAGGACGCCCAAGGCAACCAAAGCAGCCAAAGCGACCACGGCGACCAGGGCGACCAGGGCGACCAGGGGAACGCCGAGAACGACCAGGAGCAGCAACGGCAGGAGCAGCAGTAGGCGCTACATCGGCTCCACCGTCCGCAGTTCGCCGTCCAGCTCCAGCCACCGGGTGAGGCCCAGGCCGCGCAGGAACGGCAGGTCGTGGCTGGCCACGATCAGCGCGCCCCGGTACGCGGACAGCGCCTGGGTGAGCTGGCGGACGCTGGCGAGGTCCAGGTTGTTGGTCGGCTCGTCGAGCAGCAGCAGCTGCGGCGGCGGGTCGGCCAGCAGCAGGGCGGCCAGCGTCGCCCGGAACCGCTCGCCGCCGGAGAGGGTGGCGGCGGGCTGGTCGGCCCGGGCGCCGCGGAACAGGAAGCGGGCGAGCCGGGCGCGGACCGCGTTGTCCCCGGCGGTGGGGGCGAACAGCTTGACGTTCTCCACGACGGAGCGCTCCTCGTCCAGCAGGTCGAGCCGCTGCGGGAGGTGCCGCAGCGGCACCGGGGTGACGACCTCCCCCGCCGGCGGGGCGAGTTCGCCCGCGATGGTGCGCAGCAGCGTCGTCTTGCCGGCGCCGTTGCGGCCGACCAGCGCGATCCGCTCGGGCCCGCGCAGGTCGAGGTCGGCCGTGGTGCCGTGGGGCAGCCGGACCCTGTCCAGGGTGAGCACGGTGCGCCCGGCCGGGACGGCGGTGCGCGGCAGGTCGATCCGGATCTCGGCGTCGTCCCGGACGGCCTCCTCGGCCGCGTCGAGCCGGGCCTTGGCCTCCTCCAGGCGCTCGGTGTGCATGCCCTGGAGGCGGCCGGCCGTCTCCTGGCCCTTGCGCTTGAGCATCCCGGCGAAGATGTGCGGGTCGTTGCGGGTGACCGAGCGCTTCTTGCCGTACGCGGCGCTGCGGTCCAACCGGATGCGGGCCTCGGCCAAGTCCCGCTTCTGGCGCCGGACGTCGGCCTCGGCGTTGCGCAGCAGCCGCTCGGCCGTCTCCTGCTGGGCCGCGAGGGTGCGTTCGTACTCCTCGAAGTTGCCGCCGTACCAGGTGACTTCGCCGTCCCGGAGGTCGGCGATCTGGTCGACGTGCCGGAGCAGCTCGCGGTCGTGGCTGACGATCAGCAGCACGCCGTTCCAGCCGGCCACCGTCTCGTAGAGCCGCTCGCGGGCGGCCCGGTCGAGGTTGTTGGTGGGCTCGTCGAGCAGCAGGACGTCGGGGCGGGCCAGCAGCAGGGCGGCCAGCCGCAGCAGCACGGCCTCGCCGCCGGAGAGTTCGCCGGTGGTCCGGTCGAGGCCGAGGCGGTGCAGGCCGAGCCGGTCGAGGGTGGCGCGGGCGCGCTCCTCGACGTCCCAGTCGTCGCCGACCGCGTCGAAGTGGCGCTGGTCGGTGTCGCCGGACTCGATGGCGTGCAGGGCCTCGCGGGCTGCCCGGATGCCGAGCGCCTCGTCCACCCGCAAGGCGGTGTCGAGCGTCAACCCCTGTGGCAGGTAGCCGAGTTCGCCGTCGATCCGGACGGTGCCGCCGGTCGGGGTGAGCTCGCCCGCGATCAGCCGCAGCAGGGTGGACTTGCCCGCGCCGTTGAGCCCGATCAGGCCGGTGCGGCCGGGGCCGACGGCGAGCTGGAAGCCGTCCAGGACGGGCTTGCCGTCGGGCCACTCGAACGAGAGCTCGGTGCAGAGGACGGCGGTGGTGGTGGGGTGGTGTGCCATACAGGCCTCCCGGGGTGGTTGCCGAAGGGGTGGTGAGCAACACGGGGAGACACCGCGGGTGCGGAAACCGGGCACGGCCGGGGGAACGAAGGGGTGGCGTCACACAGAGGAGTGCCACGGGCCGTGACTGAGGTCGCACACTCGCGCACCGCGCGACGGCAGCAGGGCCTGCGCGGCGGGGGCGGTGTCCCGGGACCTCAGTAGAGCAACGGCCTTCTCCTTGTCTGGCTGATGACCCGGACCACGCTAGGCAGCCCGCCCGGGGCGTGCAACCGATTTACCGGCCGCCGGGCCCGCCGCGACCACCGCGCGACCCGCCGAGCGCACCCCCGGGACCGCTCCTCGACGGGCCCCCGGTGCCGATCCCGTGCCCATCCGGTGACGGCCCCGTCCCGGTCCGGTGCGGAATTCGGGAGTCCCCCGGACGCATGGCAGACTCCTCACCTGCCATGCCTGCGGCCGAGTCGGGCCGCACCCGGGGAACGGGCCGCATGGCGGTAGTCAACAGGGGGATTTGAACTCATGTCACCGATATCCCGGCCGGGCCGTGCCGTCCTGGGCGCCTCCGTCGTCGCGCTGACCATGGTGGTCGCCACCGCGTGCGGCCCCGACAACGCCGACCCGGCCGTGACCGCGGCTCCCGGAGTCACGGCCGGCGCCTCCGGCACGCCGGGCGCGGCTCCGATCAAGCTTCCGACGCTCGAAGAGCTGAAGACCTGGAAGCTGGAGGACTGGGACAAGTGGGCCCAGGCCAACGTGATCACCCCGGCGGTCAAGGGTTACTGGACCCTGCAGAAGCTGCTGGACGCCAAGCCGAAGCCGCTGCCGCAGCCCGCCCCGGAGGGGACCCAGCCGCCCGCGCAGCCCACCGGCGCCGCGCCGGCCACCAGCGCGCCCGCCTCGGCCGCGCCCACGGCCCAGCCCACCGCGGCCCAGCCCGGCGGTGGCGGCGGCGCGGACCAGCTGCCCGCGATGGTCCCGGCCAAGCCCGTGGCGCACCCGTTCCCGAAGAACATGCACGTCAACGGCAAGATCTTCTTCAAGGACGGCAACGAGGACTACGTGTGCTCCGGCACCGTCGTCTCCGACCCGGCCAACCCCGGCAAGAGCAACCTGGTGTGGACCGCCAGCCACTGCCTGCACGGCGGCAAGGGCAACAAGTACTACACCGACATCACCTTCGCCCCGGCCTTCAACAGCAACGGCGTGCTGAGCAACGGCAACAAGCAGGCCAAGCTGGAGGACGCCGAGCCGTACGGCGAGTGGACCGCCACCTCCGGCATGGTCTCGCCGCAGTGGGCCGCGGAGGCCGACCCGGAGAAGGGCGGCCCGTGGAGCCAGTACGACTTCGGCATCGTGAAGGTCGCCAACCCCAGCCCGGGCGGCAAGTCGCTGGAGGAGACCGTCGGCGGCTCCGTCCCGCTCTGGTTCAACGCCCCGCGTGACCAGGTCGGCGCCGTCAGCAACTACGGCTTCCCGGAGGGCAAGCCCTTCGACGGCGTGGAGCTGGAGCACTGCGACGGCGGCAAGCCGTCCAAGAAGACCGGCGACCCGAGCCGCCCGGCGATGCTGCTGATCGGCTGCAACATGACCGGCGGCAGCAGCGGCGGCGGCTGGTACGCGACCAAGGACGGCAAGCCCGCCCTGGTCAGCGACACCTCCATCGGCAACGGCGCGAACACCTACGAGGCCGGTCCGTACCTGGAGGACGTGGCCCAGCACATGTTCGAGTACTTCTCGAAGAAGGCCAAGTGAAGAAGGCCGAGTGACCCGCTCCGACGAAGGCCGAGTGGTCTTCCGAGCGGCGCGGTGACCCGCCGAGCGGTGATCCGGGGGCCGCGGCCGCGACGGCCGCGGCCCCCGTCTTTTCGGCCGGACGCCCGGCTCCTCCTACAATCGGGCTCATCATGAGCGCCACACTCGTAGTCAAGGACCTCAGCGCCGGCCACGGCGAACGCACCCTCTTCTCCGGCCTGGACCTGGTCGTCGCCCCCGGCGACGTGATCGGCCTGGTCGGCGTGAACGGCGCCGGCAAGTCGACCCTGCTGCGGCTGCTGGCCGGCCTGGACACCCCCGAGGGCGGCTCGCTGCGGCTGAGCCCGGCGAGCGCCAACGTCGGCCACCTGCCGCAGGAGCCGGAGCGGCGCGAGGGCGAGTCGGTGCGCGACTTCCTGGCCCGCCGCACCGGTGTGGCGGCCGCGCAGGCCGCGCTGGACGAGGCCACCGAGGGCCTGGTCGAGGGCCGGCCGGGCGCCGACGACGCGTACGCCGTCGGCCTGGAGCGCTGGCTGGACCTCGGCGGCGCCGACCTGGAGGAGCGCGCCGAGGAGGTCGCCGACTCGCTCGGGCTGAAGGTCTCGCTGGACCTGCCGATGACCGCCCTGTCCGGCGGCCAGGCCGCCCGGGCCGGCCTCGCCTCGCTGCTGCTCTCCCGCTACGACGTCTTCCTGCTCGACGAGCCCACCAACGACCTCGACCTGGACGGCCTGGAGCGGCTGGAGTCCTTCGTCAAGGGCCTGCGCACGGGCACCGTGCTGATCAGCCACGACCGCGAGTTCCTGGCCCGCACCGTGACCAAGGTGCTGGAGCTGGACCTCCACCAGCAGCAGGTCAACCTGTACGGCGGCGGCTACGAGGCGTACCTGGAGGAGCGGGCGGTGGCCCGCCGGCACGCCCGCGAGGAGTACGACGAGTACGCCGACACCAAGGCCTCGCTGGAGGCCCGGGGCCAGATGCAGCGCAACTGGATGGAGCACGGCGTCCGCAACGCCCGCCGCAAGAGCAGCGACAACGACAAGAACGCCAAGGCGAAGCGCACCGAGTCCACCGAGAAGCAGGCCTCCAAGGCCCGGCAGACCCAGCGGATGATCGAGCGGCTGGACGTGGTCGAGGAGCCGCGCAAGGAGTGGGAGCTGCGGATGGAGATCGCCACCGCGCCGCGCTCCGGCTCGGTGGTGGCCACCCTGCGCGCGGCCGTCGCCAAGCGCGGCGACTTCTCCTTCGGCCCGGTGGACCTGCAGATCGACTGGGCCGACCGGGTCGCCATCACCGGCGCCAACGGCGCGGGCAAGTCCACGCTGCTGGCCGCCCTGCTCGGCCGGCTCGAACTCGACGGCGGCAGCGCCTCGCTGGGCTCCGGCGTGGTGGTCGGCGAGGTGGACCAGGCGCGCGGGCTGTTCCTGGGCGGGGAGCCGCTGCTGGAGGCCTTCGCGGCCGCCGTGCCGGAGCTCGCGCCGGAGGACGTGCGCACCCTGCTGGCCAAGTTCGGCCTCAAGGCGGTGCACGTGCTGCGCCCGGCCGGCACCCTCTCCCCCGGCGAGCGCACCCGGGCCGCGCTGGCGCTGCTGCAGGCCCGCGGGGTCAACCTGCTGGTGCTGGACGAGCCCACCAACCACCTGGACCTGCCCGCGATCGAGCAGCTGGAGTCCGCGCTCGGCTCGTACACCGGCACCCTGCTGCTGGTCACCCACGACCGGCGGATGCTGGACACGGTGGCGGTGAACCGGCGGATCGAGGTCCGGGACGGGCGGGCGCACGAGCTGTAGGGGTTGCCGGGCCCGGGGAGCGGGATCGGCCGCCGGCCGGATCGGCCTCCGGGGATTGGCCTCCGGGATCGGCCTCCGGGGATTGGTCTCTACCTCTTCCCGGAAACCCCCTCCCGGAGGGGCCGTCATGTGCTGTGCTGTGCGCCATGGTTGACAGCACTGACAGCGCCGTGGCGGGGACGTCCCACCCGACCGTCCCGCTCACCCCCATGACGGTGCCCGCCCACGAGGCCGAGGCCCGCAGCAGGTCCTTCCACGACGTGATGGCGCAGCGCCGGACCGTCCGCGACTACTCCACCCGCCCGATCCCGGACGGGGTGGTCGAATGGGCGGTCCGGACCGCCTCCACCGCGCCCAGCGGCGCGCACGTCCAGCCCTGGCGGTTCGTGGTGATCACCGACCCGGAGCGCAAGCGGCGGCTGCGCGAGGCGGCCGAGACCGAGGAGCGCGAGTTCTACGGCCACCGGGCGTCCGAGGAGTGGCTGGCCGCGCTCGCCCCGATCGGCACCGACTGGCGCAAGCCGTTCCTGGAGGACGCGCCGGCCGTGATCGTGGTGTTCGAGGTGCACAAGGGCCCCGAGTCGCCGCGCCCGTACTACACCAAGGAGTCGGTGGGGATCGCGGTCGGGCTGCTGCTGGCCACGCTGCACCAGGCCGGCCTGGCCACGCTGACCCACACCCCGAGCCCGATGAAGTTCCTCAACGAGGTGTGCGACCGCCCGGCGGAGGAGCGCGCCGCGTACGTCATCCCGGTCGGCTACCCGGCCGAGGGGGCGCGCGTGCCGGACCTGCGGCGCAAGGAGCTCGACGAGGTGATGGTCCGGCTCTGACGCGCCGGGGTGCGGCCGGGCGCGCCCGCCACCGGGGGGACGCGCCCGCCACCAGAGGGATATCCGATGGTGACAGGTCCCGGCCAAGGACATAATCGCCGCCATGAGCCAAGCACAGCCACGGCCCTGCGGCCTCGCCCCGCCGCTGGTGGAGGCGACCGCCGGGCGGCCGCCGGAACGGCTGCGGCTGCCCGGCGGCCTCTGGCTGCGGCGCCGCCGCAGCAGCCACACGGCGGCGCTGAACCAGGCCGTCCGCGCCAACCTGGACCACCTGCGGCCCTGGATGGAGTGGGCGGCCGAGGCCCCCTCCCGGGCCCGGACCGCCGAGCTGACCCGGGCCGGCGCGGCCGCCTGGGAGGCCGGCACCGACTTCATGTACCTGGCCGGCCTGGACGCCGAGCCCGGCGGCGTGATCGGCGCCTTCGGCCTGCACGGGCGGATCGGCCCGGGCGCGCTGGAGATCGGCTACTGGGTCGCCGCCGGGCACGTCGGCCGGGGCATCGCCACCGCCGCGGCCGGGGCGCTGACCGAGGCCGCGCTGGCCCTGCCCGGGATCACCCGGGTGGAAATCCGCTGCGACCGGGCGAACGGCGCCAGCGCGGCCGTCCCGCGCAAGCTCGGCTACCGGCTGGACCGGGTCGCGGAGGCCGCCGTCCGGGCTCCGGGCGAGACCGGACGGCAGCTGGTGTGGGTGCGGGAGCGCTGACGGCGCGGGTACGGGGCAGCGCCGCCGTCAGTAGCGCTCGCCGGTCGCGGCCGGCAGCGCGTCCAGCTCGGCCAGGTCCGCCGCCGAGAGCTCGATCCCGGCCGCCCCCACGTTGTCCACCAGGTAGCGCGGCGTCCTGGTGCCCGGGATCGGGAAGACGTACCGGCCCTGCGCCAGCACCCAGGCCAGCGCGACCTGCGCCGGGGTGGCGCCGATCCGCTCGGCGACCGCCCGGACCTTCCCGACCAGCGCCAGGTTGGCCCGCAGCGCGTCGTGCTGGAAGCGCGGCAGCCGGCGGCGGAAGTCGTCGGCGGGCAGCTCCTCGATGGAGGTGATCCCGCCGGTCAGGAAGCCCCGGCCGAGCGGCGAGAACGGCAGGAAGGCGATGCCCTGCTCCTCGGTGTACGGCAGCACCTCGGCCAGCGCGTCCCTGGTCCACAGCGACAGCTCGGACTGCACCGAGGCCACCGGGTGCACGCTCTGCGCCCGCTTGATCTCCTCGACGCCCGCCTCGGAGAGGCCGATGCTCCGGGCCTTGCCCGCCGCGACGACCTCGGCGAACGCGCCCCAGGTCTCCTCGATCGGGACCTGGGGGTCGACCCGGTGCAGCTGGTAGAGGTCGACGTGGTCGGTGCCCAGCCGGCGCAGGCTCTCGTCGATCGAGCGGCGCACGTGCTCGGGCCGGCCGTTGCGCTCCTGCTGGCCCGCGCCGCCCGGCACGATGCCCACCTTGGTGGCCAGGAAGGCGCGCTCCCGGTACGGGCCGGCCAGCGCGGCGCCGACCACCTCCTCGTTGGTGTACGGGCCGTACATGTCGGCGGTGTCGATCAGACCGACGCCGAGGTCCAGCGCCTGCCGGATCACCCGGACCGACTTCTCGTCGTCCCGGTCCCGCTCGGTGTAGGCCCAGGTCATGCCCATGCAGCCGAGACCGATGACGCCGATCTCCGGGCCGCTGGTGCCGAACGAGGCGTTGCGCATGGTGGTGCTCCCGTCGTGGTCTCCGCGGCTCCCGTGGGGTGGCCGCGGTGGTTCGCGTGGTGGTGCGTGATCAACGCCTTCAGCTTTCACCTTGGAGTGCACTCAAGGTCAAGCCCCTTCATCCCCGGGCCCGCCGCGGCCGCCGCCCGGCATCGTCTTAACCGTTCCTAAAACCTGTCCCTGACGGGGCGTCCGAGGCCGGGAAATGCTTGACGTGCACAGCTGGTCTAGTCCAGTTTGATGCTCAGCACCGCGCTCCCCCACCCCGGACCACCCCAGGCCGCCGCCCGCCCCGCGCCTCCCCCTCGCGGCGCGGGCGGCCTCCACGTCCCGAGAGGCACCCCCATGCCCAGCGCGCCCCAGCACGCCCCCACGCACCGCCGCCCCGCCCGCCGGACCACCCTGCTGAGCCTCGCCGCCGCCACCGCGCTCGCCGCCGGCGGCCTGGCCGTCCTCGCCGGGAACGCCGGCGCCGCCGACGGCAACCTGCTCGCCAACGGCGGGCTGGAGAGCGGCGCGCTCGGCCCGTGGAGCTGTTCGGCCGGCACCGGGAGCGTGGTCGACTCCGGTGCGCACAGCGGGACGTACGCGCTCAAGGGGGCGGTGGGCGCGAGCGACACCGCGCAGTGCGGCCAGACCGTCAGCGTCCGGCCCAACACCACGTACACGCTCAGCGCCTGGGTGCAGGGCCGGTACGTCTACCTCGGCGCCACCGGCAGCGGCGTCACCGACCCGGCCACCTGGACCGCCGGCGGCGCCGACTGGCAGCAGCTGTCCACCAGTTTCACCACCGGGGCGGCCACCACCAGCGTCACCGTGTACCTGCACGGCTGGTACGGGCAGGGCGGCTACCTCGCCGACGACATCGCCCTGACCGGCCCGGGCGGCGGCAACCCGACCACCCCGCCGCCGAGTTCGACCCCGCCGAGCCCGACCGGCACCCCGACCGGCACGCCCACCGGTACGCCCACCGGCGGCCCGGGCACCCCGGCGCCGATCGTCGCGCTCCCGGTCGCCCCGTTCATCGACATGGGCGCCTGGCCGACCCCCTCGATACCCGACCTGGCCAAGGCCGCCGGCCTCAAGGGCTACACGATGGGCTTCGTCACCGGCGTCGGCTGCAAGGCCAGCTGGTTCAACGCCTACGACCCGCGCACCGCCTGGGCCAAGGACCAGGTGGACGCGCTGCGCGCGGCCGGCGGCGACGTCAAGGTCTCCTTCGGCGGCGCCGCCGGCACCGAACTCGCCGCCGCCTGCACCACGGTGGACTCGCTGTTCGCCGAGTACGACGCGGTGGTGAGCGCCTACAACCTGCGCTACGTCGACTTCGACATCGAGGGCGCGGCCATCGCCGACACCGCCGCCAACGACCGCCGCTCGGCCGCCCTCGCCAGGCTCCAGCAGGCCCACCCGGGCCTCAGGGTCTCCTTCACCCTGCCCGTCCTGCCCGAGGGCCTGACCTCCGAGGGCGTCGCCATCGTCAAGTCCGCCCGGGACGCCGGGGTCGCCGTCGACCTGGTCAACATCATGGCGATGGACTACTACCGGAGCGGGACGGACTACGGCAACGCCGCCGTCCAGGCCGCCCAGTCGCTGTTCGGCCAGCTCAAGGCGCTCTACCCGGCGAAGGCCGACGCCCAGCTGTGGGCCATGGTCGGCGTCACCCCGATGATCGGCGAGAACGACGACCACCAGGTCTACAACCAGGCCGACGCCCAGCAGTTGGTGGCCTTCGCCCGGCAGAACCACCTCGGGATGCTCTCCTTCTGGGACGCCACCCGGGACGCCAACGCCTGCACCGGCGGCTCGCTGTCCAAGTGCACCAACATCCCGCAGCAGCCGTACGAGTTCGCGAAGATCCTCGGCCAGTACGCGGGCTGAGCCCACCGGCCACCGGCCGCCGGGCAGTCGACCACACGCCCGGTGGCCGGCCGGCCGCCGGCCCCGCCTACCGGGAGGCGGAGTGGTGACGCGCCCCGGGGCGGCTCAGGTGTCGTAGCAGCCGCACCAGGGGGCGTCGAAGCCCAGGCCGTCGGGGTAGAGCTCGAAGTGGACCCGCTCCTCCTCGTCGTCCACCTCGTCCGGTTCGTAGTCCTCGCGCACCAGGCCGAACAGTTCGCCGTCGACGTGCACGGCGAACGGGGCGATCGCGATGTCCCCGTACTCGCGGCCGGGCAGGGCGTCGAGCCACTCCGCCAGCAGCAGCCGGGCCTGCGGCGCCTCGTCGGCGGGGTGTATCCGCGAGTCGAGGTGGCGGCCGGCGCCGTCGAAGCGGTGCAGGACGGCGTAGTACCGGCCGGCGCCGAGGCCGAGCGCCGAAGCGAGGAACTGGCCGCCCTGCCAGCGGCCGATGGTGTCGGTGCGGTAGTCGGGCCGGTGGCTGATGGGGATGACCTCGGGAACGTTCACGGTCGAACCGTACGGGTGAGCTGTGACAGCACCGCCGGCTCCGCGCAGCCCAGCGGCCGGCTCAGCGGCCGGTCGGGAGGTTCGCCCCGCCGGTGCAGTCGAGCACCACGCCCGTGACGAAGCCGTTGGCGGCCAGCAGGTGGATCGCCCGGGCGACGTCCTCCGCCCGGCCGACCCGGCCGACCGGGGTGGTGGCGGCGAGGCCCTCGAACAGCGCGGCCCGCTGCTCGGCCGGTACGCGGTCCCACCACGGGGTGTCGATCACGCCGGGCGAGACGGCGTTGACCCGCAGCGGGGCCAGCTCGACGGCCAGCGGCGGCACCATCGCCTCCAGCGCGCCGTTGATGGCGGCCAGTCCGGCGGTGCCGGGGAAGGCGGCGCGGGCCGAGGCGGCGGTGATCAGGGTGACCGAGCCGTCCTCGCGCAGGTGCGGCAGCGCCGCCTGGAGCACGCGCACCTGCGGCCAGAACTTGGCGTCGAAGCCGGCCGCGAGTTCGGCCAGGTCGAGCTGGGCGAACGGGCCGGCGCCGGCCGCGCCGCTGACCGCGACGACCAGGTGGTCGACCACGCCGGTCGTGGCGAAGAAGGCGGCGAGGGCGGCCGGGTCGGTCGCGTCCAGCGGGTGCCCGGTGGTCTTGCCGCCGATCCTGGCGACGGCGGCGTCCAGCCGGTCGCGGTCGCGGCCGGTCACCACGACCTCGGCGCCGTCGGCGGCGAAGGCGGTGGCCGTGGCCTCGCCGATGCCCGAGCTGCCGCCCATCACGACGACGCGCTGTCCGGCGAAGGGGGTTGACGCAGTGCTCATGGTGGTGGGGCCTTTCGACTTGTCGAGACTGTCGGTTCCGGAAATGATGGTTGTCGAGACTGATAGTCTTGTCAAGGGGGATCAGGGAGAGGCACACCGGAGGAGAGGGAGCACGATGAGCGAGACCGAGGGCACCGAGGCCGCCCCGGCGGCACGCCCGCACACCGGACGCCGCCGCAACGAGGCCGCCCACCGCGCGATCCTCGACGCCGCGCTGCGCCTGCTCGCCGAGTCCGACGGCACCCCCGTCACCATCGACGCCATCGCCCGCGCGGCCGGCGTCGGCAAGCAGACCGTCTACCGCTGGTGGCCCTCCAAGGGCGCCGTCCTGCTCGACGCCCTCACCGACCGCGCCGACCAGGACGTGTCCGGCCCCGACACCGGCGACCTGCGCGCCGACCTGCGCGCCTTCGTCAGCACCACCTTCGAGGCGGCCCAGCGCGACACCACCGCCCCCGCGCTGCGCACCGTCGCCCGCGAGGCCGCGCGCGACCCGCACCTCGCCGACCTGATGCGGAGCTTCACCGCCACCCGCCGCACCGCGCTGCGCGAACTCCTCACCCGGGGACGCGAGCGCGGCGAACTGTCCGCGGACGCCGATCCGGACCTCATCGCCGACCAGGTCTACGGGGTGTTCTGGTACCGCTTCCTGCTCGGGCACGGGCCACTGGACGCGGGCACCGCGGAGCGGCTCGCCGACTCACTGCTCACGGGGAACGCCAGCGGGAACGCCGAGGCGAACACCGAGGGGAACACCGAAGGGAACCGCGGCCGTTAGCCCCGCTGCCGCCCCTGGCCGCGCCCGCGCACCAGGGGCAGGTACACCTCGTCGACGATCTCCACCAGGACGTCGTCCGGCGCCGTCGGCACCCCGCGCGCCATGAACTCGTTGCGCAGCAGCACCATCGCCACCGTCGCCACCCGGGGGTGCAGCGCCTCGGGAGCGGCCTCGCCGCGGGCGACGGCGCGGCCCAGGACGGTGAGCCAGGGCGCGGCCACGGCGTCGCCGGACTGGTCCTGCAGCTGGACCAGGAACTCCGTGGCGCCGCCGGCCGCGGCCAGCAGCTCGCGCAGTACGGCGCCCAGCGGGGAGCTCCAGTGGCGGTTCGCCTGGCGGAGCAACTCCAGGGCGTCGCCGCGCAGTTCACCGGTGTCGGGGAGCGGGGCGGTCTTCGCGAGCTGCTTGTACGCGGCGATGCCGAGCGCCAGCCGGTTGGGCCAGCGGCGGTAGATGGCGTTCTTGTTGGTGCCCGCACGGGCGGCGACCTTGTCCATGGTCAGCCCGGCGTACCCGGCCCCGGTGAGCTCCTCGACCGCGGCGCTCAGGATCGCCTCCTCCAGCGCCGCTCCGCGCCGCCGCGTCTGCCCGGCCATGCCCTCGCTCCGCCCAGTCCGCCCGCCGATACCGCCCGTACCCTCCCCATCCTTCTTGCCGTGCCGGGCCGTCGGCAACTAGGGTACTGGCCGTACCGTAAATTCTCTCTCGCCGGAAAGGCGGAAGAACGTGCGCACCAAGGGAATCAGCTACGACACCGGCTTCATCAGGGACGGGGCGTACTCCCGCGCCTGGTTCGACTCCGAGGCGGTCGAGCGCGAACTGCGGATCATCCGGGACGACCTGCACTGCACCGCGGTCCGCATCATGGGCGGCGACCCGGAGCGGATCGAGCTCGCCGCCGGCCACGCCGCCGACCTGGGCCTGGAGGTCTGGTTCTCGCCCTACCCGCTGGAACTGACCGCCGACGCGATGCTCGCGCTCCTCACCGACTGCGCCGAGCGCGCCGAGCGGCTGCGGCGGCGCGGCGCCGAGGTCGTGTTCGTCACCGGCGCCGAACTCAGCCTGATGAACCCGGGGTTCCTGCCCGGCTCCGGCATCGGCGAGCGCCTCGCCCTGCTCGCCCGGCCCGAGCAGGTGCGCGCACACCTCGGTGCGGTGAGCGGCCGGGTCAACGCGTTCCTCGCCGAGGCGGTGGCCGCCGTCCGGGCCCGGTTCGGCGGGCGCGTCACGTACGCCGCCGTACCGCTGGAGCGTGTCGACTGGGAGCCCTTCGACCTGGTCTCCCTGGACCTGTACCGCTCCGCCGAGACCGCCGACCGCTTCGCCGGCGGCGTCCGCGAGCTGACCGCCCAGGGCAAGCCGGTCGCCGTCACCGAGTTCGGCTCCGCCACCTTCCGCGGCGCCGGCGACCGGGGCGCGAACGGCCTGGACATCGTCGAGTACGCCGACGGGGGCCCGGTCCGCCTGGACGGCGTCTACGAGCGGGACGAGGCCGGGCAGGCCGCGTACGTCCGGGAACTGCTGGAGGCCTTCGACGCCGGCGGCATCGACGCCGCCTTCGTCTTCACCTTCGCCCTCTACGACCACGTCCACCGCCCGGACGGTGACCCTCGCGACGACCTCGACCTCGCCAGCTACGGCGTCGTCAGGACCTACGAGGACCGCGCGGGAACCACCTACCCCGGCCTGCCCTGGGACCCGAAGGAGGCGTTCTCCGCCGTCGCCGACTACTACCGCACCCACTGAGCCGCCCGCCGCGGAAGCGCGGGAAGTCGGCCGGGCCGACCTCCCGCGCACGGCGGCCCGCCCGCGGCCGGGCGTCAACGGGCCGGAGCGGCGGCGGGGCGACGGCGGCGGTGGTAGGCCCAGGCCAGGGCGAGGGTGATCGGGCCCCAGAACATCGCCGTCGAGGTGCAGACCCGCCCCAGGAGCAGCCACCAGCCGTTGCTGTAGCCGACCTCCTCGAACACCCCCAGCCAGCCGAGCGGCATCCCGTCGAACAGGGCCGCCAGGACCAGCCCGCCGAGCACGGCCGGGACGACCGCCGCGAGCGGCGGCACCCGGCGGCCCCGCAGCACGGGCACCCAGCGCGGGAACACCTCGCCCCAGCCGCTGACCAGCCCCAGGGTCAGGAGCGTCAGCGCCTCGGTGAGCACGCTCAGACCGATCACGTACGGGGCGGCCCACCAGACGTAGGCCGGGGCCTGCGGGTCGACGGTGCCCATCCGGAAGTCGAACGCGAACGGCAGCCGCCACAGGCAGTGCGGCAGCACGATGAACGGGAGGGCCTTGGCGAGCCGCAGGGCCCACCGGGGAACGGGGCGCTCGGTGTCGCCCACCGGGATGGTCTTCAGCATGCGTCCACGCTCCCGGATACCGCCCCCGCCGCACGTCCACCGCTCGGCCCGTCCCCCTCCCCCGCGCGAGCCAGCCGCCCGTCCGCCCAGCGGCGGAGACGGGCCGTCAGCTGATGGACCCCAACCCGAAGGCGGACTTCAGCAGCCCGAGGGCGTACGGGGTCTCGGTGCCCTTCAGCGTGGTCGGGTCGACCGAGTACACGACCGTCCGGGAGAGGTCGCGGGTGGCGAAGACGCCGCTGGTGGAACCGGGCCGGGAGCCGGTCTTGCCCCAGGCCACGACGCCGCCGGAGGCGAGGCGCACGAGGCCCATGCTCAGGCACGCCGTGTCGTCCGGGCAGTAGCGGTTGCCCGGGGCGACGGGCACCTCCGGGACGGTGAACAGCTCCTCCTGCTGGGCCGGCGGGAGGAGGCGGCCCCGGAACAGAGCGGTCATGAAGCGGTCCAGGTCGGGGGCGCTGGAGATCATGCCGCCCTCGGCCCAGGGCCACGGGCTCTGCTCGGTGACGTCCACGCGGTGCGAGCCGCCGTCTGCGTCGGGGACGGTCAGGTACGGGCGGGTCGCGGGGCGCCGCAGCGCCGGGTCGTCGGCGTCCGGGAGGGAGGTGTCGCGCAGGCCGAGCGGGCCGATGATCCGACGGCGCAGCTCGTCGGTGTAGCGGTGGCCGGTGACCTTCTCGACGACCAGCCCGGCGACGAAGGTGTTCATGCCGTTGTACTGCTGGGCGGTCCCGGGGTCGAAGGCCGGCGACTGCCCGGCCGTCGAGGCGACGATCTCCTCGGGGGTGGGCGCGTCGAACCGGTGCTCGGCGAACCAGCCGGTGGTGCCGTCGCCCCAGTACGTGTTGTCGCCGGTGGGCAGTCCGCTGGTGTGGTTGAGCAGCTGTCCGACCGTGACCGCCCCGAACTGGGCGGGGAGGTCCGGGAGGTACCGCCGGACGCTGCCGTCGAGGTCGATCCGGCCCTCGGCGGCGAGCTGGAGGACGACGGTGGCGGTGAAGACCTTCGAGATCGACCCGATCCGGAACCGGCCCTGCGGGTCCACGGCCGCCCCGCCCTCCGCCGAGCTGCCCTCGAACCTACCGCCGGAGCCGGTGACCCGCACGAACCCGGCGGAGACGTCGGCGGCGGGCCGCTGGGCGAGGGCGGCCCGGAGCGCCGCCGGGTCGAGCGGCGACAGCGCGGACGGGCTCGCCGCCGTCGCCGACACGGTGGCAGTGGTGGCGAGAGCGGGCGTGCCCGCCCCGACCGTCAGCGCGGCCGCCAGGGCGGCGGAGGCGGCCACGACGGCCCAACGGTTGCGGTTCGTGTGCGCGTTCACGTGCGGTCCGGCTCCAGACTGGTCGTCGTCCGGGCCGGGGGGTGGCGGCCCCGGCCGATCG
>NZ_JBSFJC010000125.1:0-23767 GCF_053597855.1 Kitasatospora sp. NPDC001225 | reverse complement strand
CGGCCTTCGGAGCTGCGGTCTTCGGGGTGGTGGCGGTGGTGCGGCGCGTGGTGGTGCGGGGCCGCCGGTGTCCGGGCCGTACGGGCGTCAGCCGGTGGTGAGCACCAGCTTGTGCTTGGTGGCCTTCTCGACCGCGTCCGGCGTGTAGGCCCAGGTCAGCAGCTTGCCCTTGAGCCAGAGGTCGGTCTGGTCGTTGTAGTTGTCGTGGAAGGCGTGGCCGGAGGCGCCGCCGACGTTGACCCAGCGCGAGGAGTCGAGGTCGTTCAGGTCGACCACCATGCGCATCGACGGGATCCAGTCCACCTGGTAGCCGGCCGCCGCGTTCCAGCCGGCCGCGTCGACCGCCGCCGAGCCGCCGGAGAGCCGGTACGGGCCGCGGTTGAGCAGCTTGTGCACCGCGCCGGAGGCGATCGAGGAGTCGTCGGTGCCGAGGGTCTGCTCGCGCAGCTCCAGCTTGTGCAGGCGGCCCCAGCTCCAGGTGGAGACGTCCTTGCTGAGCAGCGAGGTCAGCTCCTGGCGGGCGTTCTTCATCGCCTCCTGGAGCAGGTTGTCCAGGCCCTTCTGCTCCTTGTGCTGGTCGTCGATGTACGTCCACCACGAGCTGTCGGGCTTCTCCAGCTGCTGGCGCACGACCTCGGTCCAGCGGTCGCCGCCGTCCGGCTGGGCCTTGCCCGGTTCCCGGGTGCCGCACTCGGTGACGATCTTGGTGGCGCTGTCCGGCTTGGTGGGGTCGTCCTGCTGGCGGACCAGCAGGCAGTTGTCCTTGGCCCGCAGGTCGGCCGGGAACTTCTGGCCGAAGGCGAGGATCAGCAGCTGGCGCCAGACGCCGTTGTAGTAGGCGGCGGCGGCCGAGTCGGCGTCCTGGTGGAAGTTCCAGTCCTTCAGCAGGTCCTGGGCCTCGCGCACGTACGGGTCGCTGACCGGCTGCTTGAGCAGCAGCGGGACCAGCGTCTTGGCCATCACGCTGGTGTTGTCCAGCTGGAGGGTCTGCATGTCGTCCGGCGAGATCTTGCCGTTGTTCTTGAGCAGGCCCTCGATCTGGTCGGTGATCTCCTTGGCGCGGGTGCCGTACTCCCAGTCCTTGGTGAGGTTGTACTTGTAGCTCGGGTCCACCACGGCCTGGTTGGCGGTGACGATGTAGCCCGCCGAGGGGTTGAGGCTCCACGGCAGCGCGTTGAAGGGGATCGGGTCCTTCCACTGGTACGCGGAGTCCCAGCCCAGCGCCGGGAGGGTGCCGTCGCCCTTGCCGCGGACCGGGATGGTGCCCGGAGCCTGGTAGCCGATGTTCTTGGCGTCGGCGTAGATCAGGTTCTGCGCGGGGACGGTGAAGTCCTTGGCGGCGGCGCGGAACTCGTCCCAGTTCTTCGCCTTGTCCAGCTCGAAGACGGCGTCCATGGTCTTGCCGGGGCTGAGCGCCGTCCACTGCAGGGCGACGCCGTAGCCGCTGGTGCCGCGGTCGGGGGCGGAGGGGCCGTTGGGGGCGTACTTGCCGACGTTCTGCTGCTCGGTGCTCTGGTCGGAGATGAGCGGGGCGCCGGTCTGGGTGGTGCGGACGGTGATGGTGCGGTCGTCCCCGCCGGCGACCTTGATGGTCTCCTTGCGGAGGTCGAACTTCACGTCCTTGCCGTCCACCTGGTAGGTCTCCGGGCCGGTGACCTTCTCCAGGAAGAGGTCGGTGACGTCGGCGCCGAGGTTGGTGAAGCCCCAGGCGATGTCCTTGTTGTGGCCGATGACCACGCCGGGCATGCCCGCGAAGGTGAAGCCGGAGACGTCGAACTGGCAGGCCGGGGAGCTGGTCCGGCAGTGCAGGCCCATCTGGTACCAGACCGAGGGCAGGCCGGGGCCCAGGTGCGGGTCGTTGGCCAGCAACGGCTTGCCGGTGGTGGTGTGCGAGCCCGCGACCACCCAGGAGTTGGAACCGATGCCCTGGCCGGGGCGGCCGAGCAGCTGCGGCATCGCGTCGACCCGGTCCGTCAGGCTCTGCAGCATCGCCTTGGTGGTGGCCGCGCCCTGGGCGGTGGCGGCCGTTCCGGCGGGCGTGCCGGACTGCGGGGAGCCGTCCGCGGGGCGGTAGTTGTCGCCGGTCACGGCGCCGGTCTTCACGATGGTGCCGTTGCGGGCGTACGGGTAGTCCGGGTACAGCTCGGCGATCTTGTCCGGGCCGAAGTCCTGGGCCAGCAGCGAGCGGTCGATCTCCTCCTGGAGGTTCCCGGAGAGGTTCCAGGCCATCGCCTTGAGCCAGGCCACCGAGTCGACCGGGGACCACTGCTCGGGCCGGTAGCCGCCGTTGACGACGCCGAGCAGGCCGTACTCCAGCGAGGCCTTGGCGCCGCCGGGGTGCTCGGAGAGCCAGGCGTTCACGCCGTCCGAGTAGGCCTGGAGGTACTTCTTGGTCTCCGGCGAGAGCTTGGTGTCGAACTCCTTCTGCGCCACCTGCCGCCAGCCCATGGTGCGGATGAAGGTGTCGGTGTCGACCTGGCTGTCGCCGAACATCTCGGAGAGCCGGCCGGCGGTGATGTGCCGGCGGACGTCCATCTCCCAGAAGCGGTCCTGCGCCTGGACGTAGCCCTGGGCGCGGAACAGGTCCTCGTCGGTGTCGGCGTACAGCTGCGGGATGCCGTTCGCGTCCCGCTTGACGTCGACGGGCGCGCTCAGGCCCGCGACCTTCACGCTGCCGTCGACCTCCGGGAAGGAGGCGCGGACCGCGGAGACCCCGCGGTAGCCGCCGTAGCCGGCACCGGCCACCAACAGCACGACCAGCACGATCACGATCAGACGGGCGCGCCGGAACTTCTTCGAGCGGGGCATCTGGGTCCTTGCGGTCCTGACTTCGGGGCGGGCGGGCGTGTCCAGGGCCTGCGGCCGTGACAGGGCACCACATTAGGCCGAGTCGGCCGGGCACCGTGAACGGGGGACCAAGCTAAAGATATGGCAAAATGTTAGACTGCGTAACGATCCGCAAGGGGAGCATTGACGACTTCTTAACGGGTCACCCCACAGCACCACCAGACACCCCGTCCGCCCCTGCCTGCCCGAGGTGCCCCTGCGTGAACATCTCCCATCTGAACCAGCTCCTGCTCGAGTCCTCCGTGATCCTGCTGTTCGCGGTGGGCGCCGTACGACTCTCCACCCGATCAGGGCTGCCCAGCCTGCTGATCTACCTGGGGATCGGCGTGGCGCTGGGCCAGAACGGGATCGGTGTCACGTTCAACAACGCTGAACTCACCCAGGTGCTCGGCTACGCGGCGCTCGTGGTGATCCTGGCCGAGGGCGGCCTCAAGACCAGCTGGCGCGAGATCAAGCCCGTGATGCCCGCCGCGACCGTGCTCGCCACCCTCGGCGTCGGCGTCAGCGTGTTCGCCACCGCGGCCGGCGCCCACTGGCTGGTCGGCCTGGACTGGCGCACCTCGCTGCTGCTCGGCGCCATCGTCTCCTCGACCGACGCGGCCGCCGTCTTCTCCGTACTGCGGATGGTCCCGCTGCCGCACCGGCTCACCGGCCTGCTGGAGGCCGAGTCCGGCTTCAACGACGCGCCCGTGGTCATCCTGGTCGTCGCCTTCGCCACCACCGGGGAACTGGACTCCTGGTACGTCCTGATCGGCACGATCGTCGCCGAGCTGGCCATCGGCGCCGTCATAGGCCTGGCCGTCGGAAAGATAGGGGCCTACGGGCTCAAGCACGTCGCACTGCCCTCCTCGGGCCTCTACCCGATCGCCGTGATGGCGCTCACCGTGCTCGCGTACGCCGGCGGCGCGCTGCTGCACGGCTCCGGCTTCCTCGCCGTCTACATCAGCGCGGTGATCCTCGGGAACTCCAAGCTGCCGCACGGCCCGGCCGTCCGCGGCTTCGCCGACGGGCTCGCGTGGATCGGGCAGATCGGCATGTTCGTGCTGCTCGGGCTGCTCGTCACGCCCGAGACCATGGGCGACGCGGTGGTGCCCGCGCTGGTGATCGGCGGGGTGCTGGTGTTCCTCGCCCGGCCGCTGTCGGTGATGGTCTCGCTGACCCCCTTCAAGGTGCCGGCCCGCGAGCAGGCGCTGCTGAGCTGGGCCGGGCTGCGCGGGGCGGTGCCCATCGTCCTGGCCACCATCCCGGTGGTGTCCGGCGCGCACCGGGCCGAGGACGTCTTCAACATCGTCTTCATCCTGGTCGTCGTCTTCACCCTGCTCCAGGGGCCGACCCTGCCCTGGGTGGCCAAGCGGCTGCGGATCGACGAGGGCGACATGGGCCAGGACCTGGGCATCGAGTCCGCCCCGCTGGAGAAGCTGCACGGACACCTGCTGTCGGTCGCGCTCTCCCCCACCTCGAAGATGTCCGGCGTGGAGATCAGCGAACTGCGGCTGCCCAAGGGGGCCGCGGTCACCCTGGTCGTGCGCGAGGGGAACTCCTTCGTGCCGGACAAGGCGACGGTGCTGCGGGCCGGCGACGAACTGCTGGTGGTCACCACGGACGAGGTCGGCGAGGCCGCCGAGCGGCGGCTGCGGGCCGTGGACAAGGGCGGCAAGCTCGCGGGGTGGCTGAACGGGCGGTGACGGACGCCGGGCCCGCCCCGGCTCTCCTCGGTCCGCCTTGGTCCGGGGGCCCTGACGGGCCTGCGGGCCGGGGTGGGCTGGCGGTGTCTACGCGCGTAACTGTATGCTGGTTCGACCACGCCGTATAACCACCGCTAGACCACCCCAGCATCTGCCTGACGCAGAGTTGGCGCGACCGCTCGGCGGCCGCGGTCCGGCCCCCGGCCACCACGCCGGACCGACCCGGTATCTACCCCGGTCGACGCGCGAGAGGACGACTCTCGGCGCCGTCGGGGCCACACCATGCCCTGCCGCGCTACCAGGCAGCAGGAAGGACCGACCGTGACGGCGCGCCGAACGGTCGACACCGCCGCGCACCCCGCGGCCACCCCCGCAGCTCCCGCCCCCGCCCGCGTCGGGTACGGCGAGCTGCTGCGCACGCCCGGGGCCTGGACGTTCCTGTCCCCCGCCCTCGTCGCGCGACTGCCGTACGCGATGCTCAGCATGGGCATCCTGCTGCTCGTCACGCAGACCCACGGCTCGTACGGCACCGCCGGTACGGTCACCGCGGTCGCCGCCGTCGCCCAGGCCCTGATCGGGCCGCAGACCGGGCGGCTCGCCGACCGCTACGGCCAGGCCTCGGTGCTCGTCCCGACCGTGCTGGTGCACGCCGTCTCGGTCGGCGTGCTGATCGCCCTCGCGCTCGGCCACGCGCCCGCCTGGAGCCTGTTCCTGGCCGCCGTGCCGGCCGGTGCGAGCGTGCCGCAGGTCGGCGCGATGGTCCGGGCCCGCTGGGTCGCCAGGTTCACCGCCGACGGCGCCTCCGACGCCTCCGCGGCCCGGGTGAGCACCGCCTTCGCCTTCGAGTCCGTGACGGACGAGTTCACCTTCGTGATCGGCCCGATCCTGGCCTCCGGCATCGCCGCCCTCGCCAACCCGGCCACCGCCCTGGTCGCCGAGGCCGCGCTGACCCTCGTCGGCGGCCTGGCCTTCGCCGCCCAGCGGGGCACCGCCCCGGCCCGGATTGTGCCGCAGCCCGGCACCAGGCGCGCCTCGGCGCTCGCCTCCCCCGGCGTCCGGCTGCTGGCCGGGACCTTCCTCGGGGTCGGCGCGGTGTTCGGCGGCATGCAGGTCTCGGTGAACGCCTTCGCCGACTCGGTCGGGCAGCACGACGCCGGCGGCACCGTGTACGGGATCTTCGCCGGCGGCTCCATGCTGGCCGGCGTGCTGTACGGCGTGATCGCCTGGCGGCGGCCGGTGCAGCAGCGGATGCTGTTCAGCTACGCGCTGCTGGTGCTGGGCTGCTCGGTGCTGTGGGCGATGCCCAACCTGGTCGCGCTGACCGTCGCCGGGCTGGTCTGCGGACTGGCCATCGCGCCGACCCTGATCAGCGGCTACACCCTGGTCGAGACGCTGGTCGCGGACGGGGCCAAGACCGAGGCCTTCACCTGGCTGACCGGCGCCATCGGGCTGGGACTGGCGGTCGGCTCGATGGCGGCCGGCCGGCTGATCGACGGGCACGGGCCCTCCACCGGGTTCCTGGTGCCGGTGGTCGGGGCCGGGCTCGGACTGGTCGTGCTGGCCTCGCTGCGGCACCTGCTGGTGGCGCCGCGGGGCGAGGAGACCGCCGCTGCGGGGACCGCGGAGGGCGGGCGTCCGATGCAGCTGGCGGGTGTCGCCGAGGGCTGAGCGGGGCGGCGGCCGGGGGCCGGGCCTCCGGCCGCCGGTGCTGAGCCGACGGCGGCCGGAGGCTGCGCGGGTGCTGTCCGGGAACCGGGCCGACGGCGGCCGACGGGTGTTCCGGGGCCGATCTCACACCGGGGTCGCTGGACTGATCCCGCGGAATGCCGCATCATTGACCATCGTTAGCACTCATCAGGCGAGAGTGCCAGGAGGAAGACAAGTGCCCACGTACCAGTACCAGTGCACCGAGTGCGGCAACGGCCTGGAGGCGGTGCAGAAGTTCACCGACGAGGCGCTGACCACGTGCCCCGACTGCCAGGGACGGCTCCGCAAGGTCTTCTCGGCCGTGGGCGTCGTGTTCAAGGGCTCCGGCTTCTACCGGACCGACAGCCGTTCGTCCTCCAGCAGCTCGGTGGGCGCCGGGTCGTCGTCGACCCCCTCGACGTCGTCCACCGCGTCCACGTCCTCCTCGTCGACGTCGTCGGGCTCCGGCTCCTCGACCTCGTCCAGCCCGGCTCCGGCCGCGAGCTGATCCCGGCGCCGGGCACCATCGGCCCGGACGGCCCGTAGACCCGGGAAAGGCCCGTCGACCCCGCTTCCACGCGGGGCGGCGGGCCTTTTCGCATGCCCGCCCGGGCGCCCTGTCACCCCGGAGGGGTCGACCTCACTCCGGCGAGTGAACGAAGTTGTCCACAGGGGCGAGTTGTCCACAGGCCTGGGGAAAGGGCTTTCCGAGTTCGCCGGAAACGCCCATCGTGTGGGCATCCGGTCGGTCCGCGAGGGGCCGGCCCGCCGACACCCCGGAGGTGCGTCGATGACGACCGCGAGCTTCTCCCTCCCCCTGCCGCTGCCACTGCCCGCACCCGCCGTGCCGCCCCGGCAGGAGCTGCCGAGCTTCCCGCCGATCCGGCGCGGGTGCGGCGGGTGGCACCGCTGGCGCAGTGCGGTGCGGCGGCGGGCCGCAGTGCCCGTCCTGGTGCTGCTCGCGGTGGCGTCGGCGCTGGCACTGGGGCCCGCGCGGGCCGGGCTGCCACCGCCCCAGGGAGGCGCACTGGGCCGGACGGGTTGTCAGTCCGGGGCTGCGGAAGATCACCCGTAACCGGGAGGCGACTTCGTCGTTCGAGGCGGCATGAAAGGCTTCAAGGAATTCCTGCTGCGTGGAAATGTCGTCGAACTCGCCGTCGCCGTGGTCATCGGCGCGGCTTTCACCAACATCGTCAACGCCTTCGTCAAAGGCGTGATCAATCCGATCGTCGGCGTCTTCGGGACCAAGGACCTCGCGTCCTACAGTTCCTGCCTCAAGGGGCCCTGCGAGGTGAGCCCGACCGGTGAGGTCACGTCCGGGATCCTCATCCTGTGGGGATCGGTGCTCAGCGCCGTGCTCCAGTTCCTGATCACCGCGGCGGTCGTCTACTTCGCCCTGATCGTGCCCATGAACAGGCTGGCGGCCCACCGCAAGAGCCTCGCCGAGGAAGCGGCGGAGGCCGAGGCCAAGGAGGTCCAACTGCTGACCGAGATCCGCGACGCACTGGTCGCGCCGCTGCGCTGACCGGCGGGCGCCGTTCGGCCCCGGTCCCCGTTCCCCCGTCCCCGTTCCTCAGTCCCCGTGGTGCGGCGGGCGCTGGCTCAGGTACCAGTCCAGCCCCCGTCCACCGCTCTCCCCCGCCCCGGGGCGGCCGCCCCAGCCGGCGTCGGTGTCGTCCCCGGACTGCTGGTCCAACGGGTCCCGGAAGACCAGCCGGGCCTTCACGGCCGCGGCCTTCCGGAGCTCCTGCTCCTGTTCCCCGCCCTGCTCCCGGTCCTTTTCCTGCCCCTGCTCGCTCACGCCGTCCACTCCGTCCGCTCGTCCCTTCCCTCCAGCCTAAGAGCCCCATGGCACGCCTCGGGCCCCGGTGCGGGGCGCTCCGCACCAGGGCCCGATGAGGGCGGGTCCAGGCAGCCTGCCGGGAGGCTTCCCCGGCGGCCTCTCAGGCGGCTTCCTCAGGCTGCTTCCCCGGCGGCCTTTCAAGCGGCTTCCTCAGGCTGCTTTCCCGGCGGCCTCTCAGGCGGCTTCGAAGCCCGCGTGGTCCGCGATCTTCTTCAGCTCGGCCAGCGCGTGCTTCTCGATCTGGCGGATCCGCTCGCGGGTGAGGCCGTGCTGCTTGCCCACCTCGGTGAGGGTGCGCTCGCGGCCGTCCTCCATCCCGTAGCGGGAGCGGATGATCGAGGCGGTGCGGTCGTCCAACCGCCCGATCAGGCCGTCCAGTTCCTCCCTGCGGAGCATGACCATCACGGCGTCCTCGGGGGACGTGGCCCCGGTGTCCTCGACGAGGTCGCCGAACTGGGTCTCGCCCTCGTCGTCGACCGACATGTTGAGGCTGACCGGGTCGCGCGCCCAGTCCAGCACGTCCTTGATCCGGGCCTCGGTGGTGTCCAGCTCGGCCGCGATCTCGGCCGGCTCCGCCTCGCGGCCCAGCTCCTTGGACTTCTCCCGCTGCACCCGCCGGATCCGCCCGAGCTCCTCCACCAGGTGCACGGGCAGCCGGATGGTGCGGGACTGGTCGGCGATGGACCGGGTGATCGCCTGCCGGATCCACCACGTCGCGTACGTGGAGAACTTGAAGCCCTTGGCGTAGTCGAACTTCTCGACGGCACGCACCAGGCCCGCGTTGCCCTCCTGGATGAGGTCCAGCAGCGGCAGGCCGCTGCGCGGGTAGCGGCGGGCGACGGCGACCACGAGCCGGAGGTTGGAGCGGATGAAGACGTCCTTGGCGCGCTCGGCGTCGGCGGCTATCGCCTCCAGCTCCTCGCGCGTGACGCCGTCGGGGAGTTCGCCCTCGTCCAGCATGTGCTGGGCGTACACGCCGGCCTCGATCCGCAGCGAGAGCTCGACCTCCTCGGCGGCATCGAGCAGGGGTGTCCTGGCGATCTCGTCGAGGTACATGCCGACCAGGTCGCGGTCGGCCTCGAGGTTGGTCGGGCGGGCCGCGCGACTCCGGTCGGCCCTGTCGCGAACGACGGCACGGGTGGCCATGCTTGCTCCCTTTGCTGGTGTTGCCGAGGTCTGCCTGCCTGCCTCGTGAGGGCAAGAAATGCGGGCCCCTCGGGGCCTCACACGTAACGATCCAACGAACAGATTCCGGACAACATTCCCAAGTCACTCAGATTCTTCCCGGCGATGCAGTATCCTGCCGGTTTTCACCCCGGTTCTGGACACTGGGTGACCGGTCGGGCACTTCCCGTGTCATCGGGTGACCGCTCCGGGAGTGTTTTCTTCACTCGACCCTCACGCGGCCACCGCCCACCCGTTGAACCCGCGAACGGCCGCCGACGTTCCCCGCGCGCCCCGCCGTCCGTCCCAGCCCACACCCCGGCGCACGCAGGTCCTCCGCACAAACGATGCCGAATCGCTATCACTCCGGCCCTTGCTCGGCACGGGACACTGGGAAGGTGTCAGCCATGCACCTGACCAACAGCACGACCATCCTCACTGCGCGTAATCGCAGTCTCCTTCGGGACGCCGCGCTCGCGCTGGGCTGTGCCGCGCTGTTCGGCCTGCTGGCGGCCCTGGTCACCGGCCAATGGCGCCCGCTCGCCCGCTTCGACCAGGAGTGGATCGGCGAACTGCACACCTACGCCCGGGAGCACCGGATCTGGACCGCCTCGGTGCAGACGCTCTCCGACATCGGCGGCACCGTCACGATGCGTACGCTTCTCGGAATCGCCGCCGGGTGGCTCTGGTTGATCGGCGCCCGGGTGCTGGCCGGCTGGGTGGCCGCCCAGGCCCTCGTCGGCTGGGGCGTCCTGTGGGCGCTGAAGCTGTCCTTCGACCGCGCCCGCCCCTCCTTCACCGATCCGGTCTCGCACGCCGGCGGGCCGTCCTTCCCCTCCGGGCACGCCATGGCCTCGGCGATCACCTGCGCCGTCCTGGTCGGCCTCCTCTGGTACCGGGTCCGTCGGCGCGGCCGGACCGCCGCCTGCCTGGTGGCCGCGGCGACGGTGCTGACCATCGGCTGGACCCGGGTCGCGCTCGGCGTGCACTGGCCCAGCGACGTGCTGGCCGGCTGGCTGGCCGCCGGGATCGTGCTGGGCACCGTGACCGCCGTGATCCAGGTGTGGCGCCCCGGCGCGCTGGCCCAGGACGTACGGCGGGTCAACTGGCGTACCAGGCCCCGAGTGCAGCGGGTCCTCGTGTCGGCCGGGCACCCCTCGGGCACCGCCGCCCCGCTGGACGAGGACGGACCGCACGGCGCGCGGGAAGGGGCCCCGGGCGAACCGGTGGACCCGTCCGACCCCGTCGACCGGCCGGACGAGGCCGTGCGCTGAGGCGCCGTCACCCCGCTGACCCGCCCTCGCCGCCCCGGTACTCCGACCCCGGCCGAGAGCCGTCGCGCTAGGTTGGCGGCCATGTCCGACACCCCTGCCCCCACCGCTCCCACGGCTCCCAACGCCCCCACCGCACCGGCCGGTTACCCCGGGCGCCCGCTGCGGATCGCCACCGTCCAGGCCCAGGCCGTGGCCGGTGACATACCGGCCAACGCCGCCCAGGCCGCCGGACTGATCCGCGAGGCCGCCCGGGCCGGCGCCCGGCTGGTGCTGTTCGCGGAGAAGTTCCTCTCCGGCTACGAGCCCGAGCTGATCAGCGCCGACCCCGTCAGGTACGCGGTCCAGCCCGGCGATCCGCGGCTCGCGCCGATCGCCGAGGCCTGCCGCGAGACCGGCACCGCCGCGATTGTCGGCGCCGCCGTACGGGACGGCGCCGACCTGCGCGTCTCCGCCCTCGTCCTCGGCCCGGACGGCGGCTTCGTCACCCGCTACGACAAGCAGCATCTGTTCAAGAGCGAACGCGAGCACTACCGCCACGGAACGGCCGGCTGCACCGTGGAACTGGACGGCTGGCGGCTCGGCCTCGGCGTCTGCTACGACTCCGGCTTCCCCGAGCACGCCCGCGCCGCAGCGCTCGACGGCTGCCACGCCTACCTGGTCGGCGCGCTGTTCAGCATGGGCCACGGCCACCACGAGTCCCGCACCTGGTTCCCGGCCCGCGCGCTCGACAACACCCTCTACACGGTGCTCGCCAACCACATCGGCCGCACCGGCGAGTGGCACACCTGCGGCGGCAGCGCGGTCTGGGGCCCGGACGGCCGGCTGATCGCCGAGGCGGGCGAGGACCGGCGCGAACTCGTCGTCGTCGACCTCGACCCGGACGTCCTGCGCACCACCCGCGAGACCGAGACCCTCCTCGCCGACCTCGCCCTCACCACGGGCCGGCCGCCCGCGCCCCGGACCCGCTTCACCCTGGCCTGAGCACCCCGCCGGGCCGGCCGCCCGACAGCCGGGAGCCGGGCACCCGGTTGCCGGCCCGGTCAGGAGGCCCGCATCGCCGCCACCGCGCTCATCCGCCCGACCCGGCGGGCCGGGAGCACCGCGGCGGCCAGGCCGACCAGGACGGTCAGGCCCAGGGCGGCCAGCACCGGCAGGACCGGCGGGGTGCCGACCGTCCCCACCGTCGAGGTGATCGAACGGGCGGCCGCCCAGCCGTAGGCGGCCCCCAGGCCCGTCCCGACCAGGGCGCCGGCCAGCGAGAGCAGCAACGCCTCCAGGGTGAGCATCCGGCGGAGCTGTTCGCGGGACATCCCGATCGCGCGCAGCATGCCGATCTCGCGGGAGCGCTCGCTGATGCTGAGCATCAGGGTGGCCGCGACGCCGAGGCCGGCGATGGCGACGGAGAAGGACAGCAGGGCCATGCTGATGGTCTTCAGCCGGTCCAGCAGGGAGCGCAGGGTGTCCGCCTGGGCGGCCGTGTCGGCGACGGTCACCTGCGGGTGGTCGGCGAGGGCGTGGTCCAGGGCGCGGCGGGCGGTCGGCCGGTCCTCGCCGGCGGCCGGGCTGATCCAGGCCGTGGTGACGGGCGCGCCGGGGGCGAGGCGGTCCAGGGTCGCGGGCGCCACCAGCAGGGTGGCGCCGCTCTGCAGGGTGAACGGCAGGCTGCTGCGGCCGGGTTGGAGCCGCAGCTCGACGCCGCCGACCCGGCGCACCCCGGTGTCGCCGAGCCCGCTCAGCGCGGCGCCCTCGGTGAGCGCGCGGGCCCGGTCCACGTCGTCCGTCGAGGAGTTGAGCCGGGTGGCGTCGACGGCGGCGACCACGGTGGGCCGGCCGTCGAGGTCGACGGTGGCGGACCGGACCGGGGTCACGGTCAGTCCGTGCTCGGCGCCGAGCGCGCCGAGCGCCCCGGCGGGCAGGGCGCCGCCGCCGGTGGCGGCCGCCGAGAAGACCCCCGGCTGGCGCGCGGACACCACGGGCACCAGCGACTGGGAGGTGATGTCCAGCGCGGTGACCGCGCCGACCATCACGGTGACGCCGAGCAGCAGCGCCGAGCCGGTGGCCCCGGTGCGGCCCGGGTTGAGCCGCAGCTGCTGGGTGGCGAGCCGCCCGGCCGTACCGCCGAGCCTCCGGGCGGGCCGGCCGAGCACGGCGACGACGGCGGGCAGCACCCGGTGGGAGAGCCGCAGCACCCCGAAGAAGTTGGCGATGGCGCCGACGGTGACGGCGAGCAGCGACAGCGGCGGCGGGGCCACCGCCCCGGCCACCAGCAGCGCGGTGCCCGCGACCAGCAGTCCGGTGGTCCACGCCGCGGCCCGCACCCGGGCGGCCCCGTCGGCCGGCGCGGGGGTGCCGCCGAGCGCGGCGATCGGCGGCACGGCCGCGGCGGCCTTCGCCGGGCCGCGGACGGCCAGCAGGGTCAGCAGCACGCCGAACAGCCCGGCCAGCAGACAGGTCAGCGGGGAGGGCAGCAGCGACAGGTGCACCGGTCCGAGGTCGAGCCCGCCGACCACGGCGGTGCCGGCCGCGCCGAGGGCGACGCCCAGCAGCACGCCCGTCGCCGAGGCGCCCACCCCGAGCAGCAGCCCCTGGCGGCGGATCAGCCGGCGCAGCTGCTGCCGGTCGGCGCCCACGCAGCGCAGCAGGGCGAGCTGGCGGGTCCGCTGGGCGAGCACCACGGTGAAGGTGTTGCCGACCACCATCCGCGCCACCGCGAGGGCGATCAGGACGAAGGAGAGCGAGGCGATCAGCACCATGCCGTACAGGGTGCTGCTCTGCCGGGTCGCCTCGTTGACCGAGGCCTCGTGGGTGTGCACCTGGACGTCGGCGCCGAGGGCGGCGCGCAGGGCTTCGACGGTCCCTGCCCGGGAGGCGCCGGGGGCGACCCGGACGTCGAGCCGGTCGGTGACGGCGCCGGCCGCGTAGCCGGCGACCGCGTCCGCCGGGACGCCGATGATCGGGACCCCGGCGAGGCTCGGGGCGCCCCGCTCGTCCAGGGTGCCCACCAGCCGGGCGGTGGCTGTGGTGCCGTCGGCCCGGGCCAGGTGCACCTCGGCGCCCACGGCGGCGTCCAGCCGGTGCGCCGTCCCGGTGTCGAGCAGCACCTCGCCGGGTCCGGCGGGCCAGCGGCCGTCCTTGAGCAGCTGCCAGCGCAGCGCCGGGTCCTCGGCGACGGCGCTGACCGCGGCGGTGCGGTCGAGCGGCCGCCCGTCGGCGGCCAGCACGCCGCCCTTGCCGGTCAGCCGCGGCGCCACCGCGGCCACCCCGGCGGTCTGCCGCACCCGCTCCGTCGCCGCCGCGTCCAGACCGCCGGCCGCGGCCTTCCCGGTCACCTGGATGTCACCGGGCCCGACCTCGGCGGCCGCGGTCTGGCTGAAGGAGTCCACCAGTGCCCCGCTGCCGCTGACGGAGGCGATCAGGAAGGCCACCCCGAGCGCGATCGCGGCGCCGCTCAGGAGCAGTTGGCGCAGCTGGCCGCGCAGTTCGGCCACGGTGTATCGGTACGTCGTCATGGTTCCCCGGCTCGTCCACCCTGGCCGGTACGGTGCTCCGGCAGGGGTCTCGACGAGCCTAGGAGCGGAGCGGCCGCGGGCCATCGGCACGAGGTCTGCTTCATGATCAATCCGTGGGCGGACGGCCCCCCGCCCCCTCCTCCTCCCGGAGAGGTACGCCGCCCCTGACACCGTCAGCCCCGGGAACGCCGAGGGCCCATGGAACACCGAGGGCCCATGGAACGCCGACGGTCCGGGGAACGCCGAGGGCCCATGGAACGCCGACGGCCGCCCGCCCCCGGAGGGACGGACGGCCGGTGCGCGGTGCCACTCGGGCGTCAGATCTTGTCGTACACACCGAACACGTCGATGATCAGGTCGGTCGACTCCCAGCCCCGGTTCCAGACGTCGACGGTGTCGGCACCGCTGACGTCCGCCTGGACCAGGTTCGACACGGTGGCGCCCTTCTCCCAATTCAGGACCGAGGAGTCCGGCGGCGTCGGCCGGACGGCCTTGCCGTTCCCGTAGGCGTCGGCCGCGTTCGGGTCCGGCGCGACCGAGAGGTGTCCGCTGCCCTGGGTGTTGGTCACCGTCGTGTTCAGGACGAGGGCCTCGGCCGACCGCCCGACGATCCCCCCGGCGTACTGCTGGTAGTAGTCCTGCCCCTTGAGCGGCAGGGACAGCGACCGGCTGTCCCACACGCGCCGGGGCTCCACCGGCCGGTAGGCGGACTTGCCGTCGGCGCTGTAGTAGCCGGTGACGTCCACGATCACGTCGGTTCCGGACCAGGAGCCGTTGCGGACGGTGACCTTGCCGTCCGCGCCGACCGGCACGATCACCGCGTTGGCCACCGTCTGCCCCGGCTCGAAGTTCAGGTTCGACGTGGCCGACGGCTGCCCGCCACCCGGCGAGACCGTCAGGTGGCCCGAGCCCTGCGGGTTCGTCACCGTGACGTTGAGCGCCACGGCCGCCACCCCCTGGGCCGGCAGCCCGCCCTGGCCCGCGACCTGCAGGTCGAAGGTGCTCTGGCCGGCGACCTGTCCCTTCACCGTGCCCCGGCCCTCGCGGGTGTCGGCGATCCGCGCCGGCTTCACCGAGGTGTACCCGTTCGCCGCCGCCTTGGTGAAGTAGCCCGTCACGTCGGCGATCAGGTCCACCGTGCCACCGCTGCGGTTGGCCAGCTCGACGTACCCGTCCGCGCCGACCGGCACGATCGCCAGCGTCGGCACCGTCCTCCCCGCCGCGAAGTTCACGTTCGAGGTGGTCGGCTGCGACGTGCCGGAGGCGAACGCGATCACGTGCCCGTCCGCCACGGCGTTGGTCGCGGTGATGTTCAGCGCCACCGCCGTCACCCCCGCCGGGATGCCGCCGCGGCCGGCCACCTTCACCCTGGTCGCGGCGTTCGGGCCGACGGCCCCGACGTACGGCGCCCCGGTGCCGTCCCGGGTGTCCAGCAGCCGGGTCGGCGCGTACGGGGTGAACTCGGAGCCGTTCAGCACCACCTCCGCGGTGGTGGTGGCGGTCAGCTTGCTGGTCTGGTCGGTCGCCGTGACCGTGATCGTGTGGGTGCCGGCCTTCCTGAACGTGTGCTTGAAGTGCCCGTACGCACTGGCGTTGGCCGCGTCCGTTTCGACCGGGGTGCCGTCGCCCCAGTCGAGCTGGTAGCCGATGGAGCCGTTAGGCAGGTCGGTGGTGACGCCGGTGGCGACCCCCACGCTGAGCGAGTCGGTGCTGTAGGAGCCCACTCCCACGGTGAACTTCGGCGCGGCCGACGGTGCCGAGGACGGCGCGGCGGCCGCGGTCTTCTGCTGTGCGGCCCCGACCCCCTTGGCCGCGAGGTCCTGCTCCGCGGCGGCCTGTCCGGCCTGCTCCGCGGTGGCCCCGGCGGTCGGAGCGGCGGCGGTCGAGGCCCCGCTCGGAGTGGCGGACGGGCCCGCCGCCTGCGCCGCGGCGGGCACGAAGCCCACGACTGCCGCGACGACGGCGGTGGAGATGATGAAGCGGTGACGGTACACCGGCCCCCCAGTGCTTGAACGAGTTCAAAAAGCCTGGACCGGAGCCTACCTGACCAGCAGTTCGAGCCGAACGGGAAGCCGGTCGCCCGCTCCCGGGGAGCGGACGGCCGGCGCACCGCGCATGACGCCGCGTCAGCTGGTCTCGTACCGGCCGAACACGTCGATGATCAGGTTGGTCGGCGACCAGCTCCGGTTCCAGACGTCGATCGTGTCGGTGTTCTTGAGGCTCGCCTGCACGAGGTTCGACACGGTGGCGCCCTTCTCCCAGTTCAGGACCGAGGAGTCCGGCGGCGTCGGCCGGACGGCCTTGCCGGTCCCGTAGGCGTCGGACGTGTTCGGGTCCGGCGCGACCGAGAGGTGCCCGCCGCCCTGGGTGTTGGTCACCGTCACGTTCATGACGACGGAGTCGAACGAGCCGAAGAGCTGCGGCACGTAGTGCCGGTAGTAGTCCTGGCCGGCGAGCCCCAAGCCCCAGGTCCGGTCGTCGTGCGCCCGCGTGGGCTCCTCCGGCATGTAGGCGGCCTTGCCGTCGGCGCTGTAGTAGCCGGTGACGTCCACGATCACGTCGGTTCCGGACCAGGAGCCGTTGCGGACGGTGATCTTGCCGTCCGGACCGACCGGCACGATCACCGCGTTGGCGACCGTCTGCCCCGGCTCGAAGTTCAGGTTCGACGTGGCCGACGGCTGTCCACCGCTCGGGGAAACGGTGAGGTGGCCGGAGCCCTGCGGGTTCGTCACCGTGACGTTGAGCGCCACGGCCGCCACTCCCTGGGCCGGCAGCCCGCCCTGACCCGCGACCTGCACCGCGAAGGTGCTCTGGCCGGCGGCCTGCCCCTGCGCGGTGCCCTTGCCCTCGCGGGTGTCGGCGATCCGCGCCGGGTTCATCGAGGTGTACCCGTTGGCCGCGGTCTTGGCGAAGTAGCCCGTCACGTCGGCGATCAGGTCCACCGTGCCGCCGCTGCGGTTGGCCAGCTCGACGTACCCGTCCGCGCCGACCGGCACGATCGCCAGCGTCGGCACCGTCCTCCCCGCCGTGAAGTTCACGTTCGAGGTGGTCGGCTGCTTCGCGCCGGAGGCGTAGGCGATCACGTGCCCGTCCGCCACCGCGTTGGTCGCGGTGATGTTCAGCGCGACGGCCGTCACCCCGGCCGGGATGCCGCCGTTGCCGGCGACCTTCACCTTGGTGGTGCCGAACGCGGCGACCGCGCCGGCGGCCGGGGCCCCGGTGCCGTCCCGGGTGTCCAGCAGCCGGGTCGGCGCGTACGGGGTGAACTCGGAGCCGTCCAGCACCACTTCGAAGGTGGTGGTGTCGGTCAGCTTGCTGCCCGGCTCGGTCGCCGTGACCGTGATCCGGTGGGCGCCGGCCTTGGCGTACTTGTGCTTGAGGAACACGTCCTCCGTGCCCAGGCCGTGCGCCGAGGTCGCGGGGGTGCCGTCGCCCCAGTCGACCGTGTAGTTGACGACGATGTACTTCAGGTCGGTGGAGACTCCGGCGGCCATGCCCATGCCGTGCGCGTTGGAGGTGGACGCACCCGTGAACACCTTGAAGTACGGCTCGGCGGCCGCGGCCTTCGGCGCGGTCTCGGCCTCGGCCTTGACCTCGGCCTTGGCGGCGGCGTCCTTCGCGGACCGCTCGGCGGCGGCCTCGACGGCGGCCTCCTGCTGCGCGGCCGCCTCCTTCGCGGCCCCGGCCCCGACCCCGGCGGCCGGAGCGGTGGCGGTCGCGGCCCCGCCGGGAGCGGCGGACGGACTCGCCGCCTGCGCCACGGCGGGCACGAAGCCCACGACTGCCGCGACGACGGCGGTGGAGATCATGAAACGGTGACGGTACACCGGCCCCCCAGTGCTTGAACGAGTTCAAAAAAGCCTGGACCGGAGCCTACCTGAACAAAGGTTCGGACCCGGCGGAATATCCGACCACCTCCCGGCATCGGCCGGTGAACGGCACGGAGAACGGACGGGACGACCGCACCGGACCGTGCGGCGAACCGGCGGAACCGACCGGCCCGGCCGGCCCGGAAAGCGGCACAGGCCCCCCACCCGACATGGGCGGAGGGCCTGCGACCTGCGTGTTCGTTGTGCCCCAGGCAGGATTCGAACCTGCGACACCGGCTTTAGGAGAGCCGTGCTCTATCCCCTGAGCTACTGAGGCGGGGCCCGCATGCTGCCGGGCCGTTCACAGCGTACCGGATCGGGGCTGGGGCTCGGGGTGCGTCCTGTGGATCTTGTCGGATCGGGCCGCGGCGGCGCGGACCGGGCGGGATCCGCGGGAGGCGCCGCACGGCGGCGGAGGGGGTGCGGGTGGCCGACGGCGTGTCAGGGCGGGTCAAGTAGCCTGCCGGGCAGGGCGGGATCCGCCCCGGCGCGTCGCGTGAAGGAGACGAAGGACTCGATGAGACCTGCTGTGCGCCCGGTGGGCCGGCTGTTGGGGCAGGTGTGGGTGTGGCCCGCGCTGGTCATGCTGGCGGTGGGCGGGTACCGGCTGGGAACGCCGGACCTGTGGCGGGACGAGATGGCGACCTGGACGGTCTCCACCCGCTCGCTGGGCGACCTGCTGCGACTGCTCCAGCACGTGGACGCCAGCAACGGCGCGTACTACCTGCTGATGCACGGCTGGACGGCGGTGTTCGGCGACTCGACGCTCTCCCTGCGAATACCCTCCGTGCTGGCGATGGCCGGGGCGGCGGCGCTGGTGGCGCTCACCGCCCGGCGGCTGTTCGGCAGCAAGGTGGCGGCGGTCGGCGCCGGGCTGCTGCTCGCGGTGCCCCCGGAGATCTCCCGGTACGCCCAGGAGGCGCGCTCCTACGCGCTGGTGACCTGCGCGATCGCGGCGGCCTCGTACTTCCTGCTGCGGGCCCTGGAGCGGCCGACCTGGCGGCGCTGGGCGCCGTACTGCGCGGCCATGGCGCTGGCCGGCGCCGGGCACCTCGTCTCCTTCAGCACCGTCGCCGGGCAGCTGGGGCTCCTGGCGCTGCACCTGTGGCGCACCCGTCCGGCGGCGGACCGGCGGCTGCTGTGGCAGTACCCGCTGGCGGTCGCCGTGGCGGCGCTGCCGGTGCTGCCGGTGGTGCTCCTGGGCAGCCGGCAGTCGGACCGGCAGCTGGGCTGGATACCGACCCCCTCCCTGCGCGGCCTCGCCTACTTCGGCGAGCGCCTCTTCGGCTCGGACCTCGTCTTCTACGCCTTCGTCCCGCTGGCGCTGCTGGCACTGGCACTGCCCGGCCGGCGGATCCAGGCCTGGCAGGCGCTCCTGCTCGCGGAGCTGCCGGTGGTGGGCGTCTGGCTGGTGTCCCGGCTGACCGACACCTCGTACTTCCTCGGGCGGTACCTGCTGTTCACGGTGCCCGCCTGGGCGGTGCTGGCCGGCGGCGGCGCCGGGGCGGTGTACGGCGCGGTGGCGGCCCTGGCCCGACGGCGCGGCCGGGCACCCCGGGGGGCCGTCGCGGTGGCCGGGCTGCTGACGGTCGGGCTGCTCGCGGCGCCGGCCGTGGTCGCGCTGCCGAAGCAGCCCGAGATCCGGTACGCGGACTCGCACAACGGCTCGGAGGAGCCGTTCAAGGCGGCGGCCCGGGAGATAGCGGCCGGCTACCGCACCGGGGACGGGATGGCGGCCCCGCTGGGCGGCCAGTCCTGGGCGATGGCCTGGCCGGGCGTCAGCTACTACCTGCCCCGGGACGTCGTCCCCTTCCCGGTCTTCGTCGCGCAGAGCGCCGACGACGCCGAGGACCTCTCCCCGACGCCCTGCCCGCAGCCGGCGGACTGCCTGGGCGGGGTGTCCCGGATATGGCTGCTGGTCCTCGGCGACACCGAGGACCCGCTGGGCGCGATGCCGACCGACCAGGCGCAGGTGCTCCGCACCCAGTACGGCGACCCGGACCGGGTGACGCCGCTCGGCGGCCTCACGCTCGCACTGCTCGACCGGGACGTGTAGGGGGCGGAAGGGACGGAAGAAGGGGAGCCGGTGTGGACCGGCTCCCCTTCTTCCGTCCCGCGTTCGGCGCCTCAGCGCCTCAGCCGCTCAGCGCCTCACAGCGTGCGCAGCAGCCGGGACTGGATGGACGGCGGGTTCAGGTCGGCCTGGAGGGCCACCGGGACCTCCGCCTTGTCCTCGCCCGCGCCCACCCGCAGCGTGCCGACCTCCGTGCCGGCCAGCGCGCGGTGGCCGATCTTCGAGGTGTCCAGGGTGACCGTGCCGGAGATGCCGGGGAAGCCCGCCACCACCAGGTCCTTGGTCGCGACGACCGCGACCTTGCCGCCGATCCCGTCGTCCACCGAGCCGACGACGTCGCCCTTCTTCACCACGGTCTGGCCGGTCACGCCGTTCTGCGCGGCCTGGATCTGCTTGCCGCTGACCTTCAGCACGGTCGGCAGGATGCCGTCGCCCGGGTTGGGCGAGGTGGCCTGCTGGCCCAGCGTGACGCCGAGGATCAGCCGCTGCACGCCGCCGATCTCCTTGTAGGCGGCCCACATCAGGCAGCCGCCGGCCGGGGTGCTGGAGCCGGTCTTGACGCCGATGACGCCGGTCTTCGGGTTGATCAGGTTGTTGGTGTTGGAGATCTTCACGTTGTTGAAGTTGGTCTCCGGGGTGGAGACGATCTGCCGGAAGATCTCGTCCTGCATGACCTGCTCGGCCAGCTTCAGCTGGTCCTTGGCGGTGGACTTGGTGTCCGCGCTGAAACCCGCCGGGTCGGCGTAGATGGTGTTGGTCATGCCGAACTTGGTCGCGGTGTCGTTCATCAGCTTGACGAACGCGTCCTCGGAGCCGGAGTGGAAGCGGGCGAGCAGCCGGGCCACGTTGTTGGCCGAGGGCAGCATCAGCAGTTCCAGCGCCTGGTACTCGGTGATGACCTGGCCCTCGGTGAGGGTCACCCGGGACTCGTCGACGTTGCCGGACTCCTGCGCGGCCTGCTTGTCGACGGTGATCTTCGGACCGCTCTCCCCCTTCTTCAGGGGGAACTTCTGGAGGATCAGGTAGGCGTTCATCACCTTGGTGACGCTGGCGATCGAGGACGGCGTCTCCTGGCCCGAGCTGCCGAGGCTGCCGACGCCGACCACCTCGGCGGCGGACTGGCCCTTGGCCGGCCAGGCGAGGTCGAGCACGTCGCCGGAGAAGCTGTAGCTGCCCGCGGCGGTCATCTTCAGCTTGGGGTCCGGCAGCGGACGCAGCAGCTGGGCCACCGCGAGCGCGCCGAGCACCACGGCGAGGAAGACCGTCCAGATGGTCACCCGCTTGAGGGCGCGCCGCAGCGGCGAGACCGGGCGGGCGTTGAGGGAGGCCAGGACCTCCATCGCCTCGGCGGTGTTCTCCGGCGACGGCAGCGGCTCCGGGGCGGGCAGCGGCTCGGGCTTGGGCAGCGGCGGGACCGGCGGCACCGGCCGCGGGTCGGGCTCCGGCAGCGGCTTCGGCGCCGGTACGGGGGCGGGCTCGGGGGTCGGCTTCGGCAGCGGCGCCGGACCGGGGGTCGGCTCGGGCTCGGGAAGCGGCTTGGGCTCGGGCCTGGGCTCGGGCTTCGGCTCCGGCACGGTGCCGGTCCCGGGGACGGCGGCGGCCGCGGAGGCGCGCAGCGGCGCGGGCTTCTCCAACTTCTCGGCCTGACCCGGCCGCTGGCCCGACTGACCCGACTGACCCGACTGGCCGGGCTGAGCGGGCTGAGCGGGCTTGGTCAGCGCGAGGGTCACGGAGCCGATGGCGGGAGCGGCCTCGTCGTCGCCGGTGTCGCCGGTCTCCTCCGGAGTCTCCTCGGCCTTCCCTGCCTTCTCGCTCTTCTCCGCCTTCTCCGCCTTCGCGGCCTTCGCAGCCTTCTCGACCGGCTCCGCCGTGGCGGCTTCGTCGGTCTCGTCGGCCTTGTCGGCCGCTTCGTCGGCCGGCTCGTCGAGCTTCTCCGCCGCCTTCTCCGCCGGTGCGGCGGCAGGCTCGGAGCCACCCTCGGAGCCGGTCTCCCCCGACGGCTCGGCCGTCTTCTCCCCGGCCTTCCCCGCCACCGCGGCACCTGTCCGCATGGCGAGACGCGGGTCGGCGGCGACCGGACGCCCGGCGGGCTCCGTCACCTCCGCGGTGTCCGACGAGGACTCCTTCTCCTCGCCCCCACCTTCGGAACTCCCCTTGCCGGCAGCCTTCACCAGCTCCTCGGGCAGCCGCAGCGCGGTGGTCCGGTTGTCCACCGGCAGCCGCAGCATCGTCGTCCGGCTGTCCACATCCCGGACGCGGAGCTGCACGGTCGAGCCGCCCTTGGGCGCCGTCGCCGGGGCGTCGTCGGACGCCTCCGGGGCGGCCTCGGCGGAGGTCTCCGCGGGGCTGTCCGAGGCGGTGCCGGAGTCGGCGGCCGAGGAGGCGTCGGAGGTGGCCTCGGCGGAGGTCTCCTCGGTCGCCCCGGTCTCAGCCGCGGCTGACGCCCGGTCGGCCGCCGCACCGGAGCCGCCCCCGGCCGGCCCGGCGGCGCCGGCCGCCGCACCGGTCCGTTCGGGTTCGCGGTCCCGCTGCCGCTCGTCGCCGTCCCTCAGCACCCTGTCGGGGGACTCGCCCACGTATCCCAGCCTCCTCAACGCCCGGCGGGGCACCGGCGAACCCGATTTCGGGAAGCCGACGCCCCGCCCCGTGTACCTGTACAGTCTCCGCCACCGGCGGCCGTTCCGGCCGCGCACACCCCGCCCGACCGGCGCTTATTGTCGTCGCCCGGCCGCGCCGCGGTCTGTTCACCGCTCAGACGCAGGGCCCGCCGCCGCCGGTTCCGCGCCTTCACCGCAAGGTCACGATTCGGAGGCGTACTCGACAAGCCCGTGTGAGAGGCGTCACCCTGTCTCTCATCCACGCGGGGAGGCTTGGATGGGCAAGAGCCGCAGAACTGTTCCCGAGGAACTCTTGCTGCTCGCTTTGGACCCGACCACGGGTACCACGGCGCAGCCGCAGACCCTCGACCTCGGACTTGCCGGGGCCCAGCTCGTCGAGCTGTCCCTGGCCGGACGGATCGTACCGGAGGGAGACCGGATCGCCGTCGTGCTCGCACGGCCGACCGGCGACCCGACCCTCGACCATGCACTGGAACTGCTGCGCCGACGCGGCAGTCCGGTCCGCGCGGCGCACTGGATCGGCGGGCCCCGGCTGGGGCTGCGGCAGACGTATCTGGCGCACCTGGAGCGCTGCGGCATGGTCACGGCCGTACCGGGCCAGGTGTGCGGCGTGCTGCCGACGACCCGGTACCAGGCGTCCGACGACTGCACCAACGCCGCGATCAAGCAGCGGCTGGACACCGCGATCCGCACCGGCGTCCCGCCGGATCCGCGGACGGCGGCGCTCGCGGCGCTGGCCCACTCGGTCGGCCTGGGCAAGCACCTGTACCCGGGCAACGAGGGCCGGTCCTCGCGGTCGCGGCTGCGCGACCTGATCCGGTACGACCCGCTGGGCGGGATGGTCGCGCACGCCGTGATGGACGTGCAGAACGGCCTACCGGCTCAGCAGAACCGTTCTTCCCAGGGTTCCGGGGCCGCTTCCGGCCGTCCTGGCGCCCGTACGGCGGGCCGGGGTTCGGGCGGGCGGGTCCCCGCCTCCCGGGTCGGCGTGCGCTGATCACAGCAGCGTGCACTGATCTCGGCGGAGCGCACTGACCGCGGCGGTCCGCGCGGCCCGGCGGGCAGCCATCACGGCGCCCGACACCACCGGCCGCACGCCCGCCGCACGCCCGCCTTCTCGCAAGCGGCCGCGAACACCGCCCGCCCGACGCCGTCGGTCGCGTAGCGGTTGTTGACGTTGACCTTGAGGATCGGCCCG
>NZ_JBSFJC010000124.1:0-24560 GCF_053597855.1 Kitasatospora sp. NPDC001225 | reverse complement strand
AGGCGAAGGCCGTCTTGAGGTCCACCAGCGGCTCGCCCGCCGCCAGGGCGTCCAGCAGCGCGTGGGTGATCTCCTCGACGCGCGGCCGCATCAGCTCCACCCGGCGCGGGGTGAAGGCCTGCGCGACCAGTGCCCGAAGCCGGCGGTGCTCGGCCCCGTCGGTGGTCACCATGCTCGGGCCGGGCACCGCCAGGCCGATCAGCGGCCAGGTCTTCGGGACCTCGCCGCGCTGGTAGGCCGCCCAGTGCGCGGCGTCCTTCACGAGCCGGGCGTCCGTGAGCAGGTCACGTGCGGCGGCGTGCCGCGTCACCGCCCAGGCGGCGACCCCGCCGGGCAGTTCGACCGGCACCACCGGGCCGGCGGCCCGCAGCAGGGCGCCCTCGGCCGCGTTGTCGCGGGCCAGCGGGTCGAGGGCGATTCGGGCCGGGGCAGCGGTCATCGACGTCTCTCTTTCGAAGCTCTGGAGAAGCTCTCTCGAAGCCTTTCGAAGCCATTCGAAGCCGTTCGAAAACAGCCGAAGCCTTTCGGAGGTTTCGAGGGCGTTCGAGGGGTTTCGCGGCTCTTTCGAACGGCGGGTGCGGATGGATCAGGCCGGATGGCCGGGGGTGAACGAGACCGGCAGCGCCACCAGCCCGCGCACCCAGGCCGACGGCCGCCACACCAGCGCGTGCTCGGCCACCGCCAGCCGCAGGTCCGGCAGCCGGTCGAGCAGCACCTCGATCGCGGTGGTGGCGATCACCTCGGCCGCCTCCTGTGCCGGGAACGGGCAGCCGTGCTCGCCGTACGAGTAGCTCAGGTGCGCCCGGTTGCCCTCCGCCGGGCGGCCGTCCGGCTGCCGGACGGCCGGGTCGGCGTTGGCCCCGGCGATGCCGAGCAGGACCATGTCCCCCTCGCCGATCCGCTGGCCGCCCACCTGGGTGTCGTGGACCGCCCAGCGTCCGGCGAAGATCTGGGTCGGGGTGTCCTCCCAGAGCGCCTCGTTCAGCGCCTGGCTGATGCTGCGCCGGCCGCCGGCCAGCGAGGCCGCGAACCGCTCGTCGGTGAGCATCAGCCGCAGCGTGTTGGAGATCCAGTACGAGCTCGGCTGGTGGCCGGCGATCAGCAGCACCCGCAGGTCGCGCATCACCTCGTCGTGGGTCAGCCCGGCCGGGTGCGCCAGCATCCGCGAGGCGACGTCGGCGCCCGGGTGCTCGGCCTTCTCCTCGACCAGCGCGAGCATCAGCTCCAGCAGCCGTTGGGCGCCGGCCGGCGCGTCCGGGCCGCCGTCCAGCATGGCCAGCAGCGCCGCGATCAGCTGCGGCGCCTGCTCCTCGTCCAGGCCGAGCACCCGGCACAGCACCAGCAGCGGCATCCGGTGCGCGTACTCGGCGACCAGGTCGGCCTCGCCGCGCCCGGCGAACTCGTCGATCAGGCCGTCGGCGATCTCCTCCGCGTGCTTGCGCAGCTCGTACGGGTCGATCCCGGCCAGCGCGTCGGTGACCGCGCGCGAACGCCGGACGTGCTCCTCGCCCTCGGCGTAGAGGATCGAGGGGACGGGCGCCATCATCGGCTTCAGCGGCCAGTCGCCGGGCAGCGTCGCCCAGGCGTGCCAGCGGCTGGAGTCGCGGCCGAACAGCTGCGGCCGGCCGGTCACCTGCTGCAGCTCGCGGTAGCCGATGACCAGCCAGGCGGGCACGCCGCCGGCCAGCTCGACCGGGGCGACCGGGCCGTGCGCGGCGCGCAGCTCGCGGTAGAGCTGGGACGGGTCGGTCTGGAAGCGCGGCCCGTACAGCGGCGTGGCGCCGGCGTGCGCCGGGCAGCCCGGGGGCGGGGTGGCGGCGGGCTCGGTCACGGGGTGCTCTCCTCGTAGATCGCGGTGCGGGGCCCGGCCGGGGCTGGCCGCGCGGCGGGGGCCGTCTCGTCCTCCCCGGCGGCAGCGGCCGGGACGCCTCCGTCGGCACTGGCCAGGACGGCTCCGTCGGCACCGGCCAGGGCGGCCTCGTCGGCCCCGGCCAAGGCGGCCAGGTGGTGGACCAGGGCGATCAGCACCCGCTTGCCGGACTCGCGGTCGCGCGCGTCGCAGTCCACCAGCGGCACCTCGGCCGGCAGGTCCAGCGCCTCGCGGACCTGCTCCAGGGTGTGGCCCGGCTCGCCGAAGTTGTTGCGGGCCACGATGAACGGCGTGCCGTGGTGCTCCAGCCGGTCGATGGCGTACCAGGAGTCCTCCAGGCGCCGGGTGTCCACCAGGACGACCGCGCCCAGGGCGCCGCTGAACAGGCGGTCCCAGAGGAACCAGAAACGTTCCTGCCCGGGCGCGCCGAACAGGTACAGCACCTGGCTCTCGGAAAGGGTGATCCGGCCGAAGTCGAAGGCGACCGTGGTGGAGCGCTTGCCCCAGGCGCCGGCCGGGTCGATGCCCTCGCCCGCCTTGGTCATCACCTCTTCGGTGTTCAGCGGACGGATCTCGCTGACCGAGCCGACCAGGGTGGTCTTGCCCACGCCGAAGCCGCCGACCACAACGATCTTCAGCGCGTTGTCGGCCGTCGCCCGCAGCGGGGTGCGCGCACCGGCGGGCCGGACGTCAGCGGGAGCCTGAACGGCGCCGGCGGGCCGGGCCTCCACAGCGGTCCGGACGCCGCCGACGGGCGAGACGTCAGAGCTGTTGAAGGCCATGCAGCACCTGCTTCAGCGTGTCGAGGTCGGGCAGCCGGGCCTTGTTCGGCGCGAACCGGGGGTGGCGGGCGGTGACCGCCCCGGACTCCAGCAGGTCGCCGAGCAGGATCTTCACCACCGAGACGGGCAGCGCCAGTTCCGCCGCCACCTCCACCACGGCGGTCGGGGCCTCGCACATCCGCAGGATCCGGGCGTGCTCCGACTGCATCCCGGGCGCCGGCTGCCGCTCGGCGACGATCAGGGTCACCAGGTCGAAGGCGTTCTCCGGGGAACGGCTGCGGCCCCGGGTGATGGTGTAGAGGCGGTCCGGGTCGTCGTCGCGCCCCGGCAGCACCGGTCCCGGACTCATGCGCCCACCTCGCTCCGCGCGGCGGGGGCGTCGACCCCCGCGACCCCCGCGACCGTCCGCTCGCTCCGCGCGCTCATATGACCGCGCTCTCTTGCGCGGCCTCGCCTTCCGCCGCCCGGGCGGGCGCGCTGAGGTGGACCCCGATCTGCTCGATCAGGCCGTGCATGTTGTGGCCGACCACGCCGACGTCCGCGTCGTCGTCCGTGACCACCGCCAGGTGCGCGCCCTCGCCGGCCGCCACGATGCACAGGATGCCGCCGTGGAACTCGGTCATCGACTGCCGCACGCCGCCGCTGCCGTCGCCGAACTCGATCGAGGCGCCGTGCGCCAGGCTCTGCAGACCGGAGGCGATGGCGGCCAGCTGGTCGGCCTGGTCGGTGCTCAGACCGGCGGTGTGGCAGAGCTTGAGGCCGTCGGCGGAGAGCACCAGGGCGTGCCGGGTGCCGGGGGTCGCCGCCAGCAGGTTCTCCAACAGCCAGTCGAGGTCACGGTCGGTGGCACTGCTCATCAGGTGTCCTTCTCGGTGACGGGGGAAGCGTCGGGCGTGGTGTCGGGGGCTGTGGTCGGCACCCCGGAAGGGTCGGTGGCCGGCGGCCCGGCAGAGTCGGCGGCCGGAGCCCCGGCAGGGTCCGTGACCGGCGGCCCGGCGGGGCCCTCGGTCGGAGCCCCGGCGGCGGGCTGCCCGGCCGCCGCCGGACGGGCGGCGGCCCGGCGGAACGCGCCGAACCGGCCGGCCGCACCCGCCGCGTCGGTGCCGGCGGGCTTCGCCGCCCGGTCCGTCGCGGGGGCGGCGGTGGCCAGCGTCTGTCCGCGGCGGCGCTGCGGCAGGCCGCTGTCGGTCGTCCGGACGGGCGCGGCCGGCAGCGCGGGCGCGGTGGCGGTCCGCGTCCCGGCCGCGGCCTGCGTCCCGACGCGGGTCCGCTGCGCGGAGGGAGCCGGCGGCAGGGAGGCCGGGGCGGGGCGCGCCGAGGTGAGCGCGGGGCGCGCGGTCTCCGCGGGCGACGCCTGTACCGGTACGGACACCTGGACGGGCGCCGGGGCCGCGGCCGGTGCCGGGTGGGTGACCAGCTGATGCGGGATCAGCATCACCACGCCGGTACCGCCGCGCGCCGAGGGCCGGAAGGAGATCTGCAGCCCGTGCTTGCGCGCCAGCACGCCGACCACCGCCAGCCCCAGGCGGGTACCCGCGGAGAGCGTGGTGAGGTCCAGCGGTTCGGCGGAGACGGCCCGTTCGGCCCGGCGCAGCCAACTGTCGCTCAGGCCCAGGCCGCTGTCCTCGACGGTGACCGCCAGCCCGGCGGGCACCTCCTCGACGTAGACGTGCACCTCGGCCGGCGGGGCGGAGAAGTTGGTGGCGTTGTCCAGCAGTTCGGCCAGCGCGTGCATCACGCCCTCGGCCGCGTACCCGGCGACCGCGGCGGTGCTGGCGTTGTGCAGCCGCACCCGCTGGTAGGCGCCGATCCGGCCGAGCGCGCCGCGCAGCACCGACTCCACCGCGATCGGCTTGGCCCAACGGCGGCCCGAGCGGGCGCCGGTGAGCACGGCGATGCTGTCGGCCATCCGGCCCGCCTGGGCGGTCGAGTGGTCCAGGCTCAGCAGGTCGCCGAGGACCTCCTCGTCGTGCCGGTGCTGCATCTCGCGCAGCTCGGCGTGCATGCTCGTGGCCAGCGCCTGGACCCGCCCGGCAGCGGTCGCGCACACCGCGAGCGCGGCGGCCCGCAGCCGCTCGCCGCGGCCGATCTCCTCGCCGACGGCACGCAGCAGCGGGTACTGGGGGTGCTTGCGGTGGACGGCCAGCGCACTGTCCACCGCCGCGCCGGCCCGCAGCTTCGCCACCACCTCGGGCAGCACGCCCTCGGTGATCCGGGCCAGTTCGGCGCGCTCGGCCTCGACCCGGGTCCGCTCCGCCTCCGCCCCGGCCCGCTCGGCGTCGAGTTCGGCCCGCAGCCGGGCCAGCTCGGCGTGCGCGGTGGTGACGTCGGCCTCGGCCCGGGCCTGCCCGGCGCGGGCGGCGTCCCGCTCGGCGAGCGCGGCGGCGGTGCGGTCGGCAGCGGCCGTCTCGGCCTGCCGGGCCGTGCCCGCGGCGACCAGCGCCGCCCGGGTCTCCTCGTGCTGCGCGGCCAGGTCCTCGGCCAGCCCGCGGGAGCGCTCGACCCCGGCCGCCGCGAGGCCGACGGCGATCAGCCAGAGCACCGTGACGGCGCCCACCGCGAGGGCGGTGAGCGGCTGGTGCGCGCCGAGCGCCCTGGCCACGCCGACCGGCGCGGCGACCAGCGCCAGCAGCACGGCGGCCGCGGTCAGGGCGACGGTGCGCGGCGCGGGCCGTCGGCGCGATCGGCCGTCGGGGCTGGTGGCTTCTCTCATCGGTGCGGTCCTCGGCAACGTCGGCGGGCGGCGGCGCGGGCGGCGGGTCGGCGACGGTTGCGGCCGCCGACAGCTGGTCGGGCGCATACCAGTCCGCCCGGCGACGTAGCGAAACGTCTCCGGGCGTCTGATCGGTTCACGCTTTCGGCCGATCATATCGATTCAGACATAGGCCTCAAGCGGCCAGTTGACGGCCAATCTCCTACCTTCACGCCGCCCACACCACACGCCGACGCCCCGACGCCCACCCGAGCTCCACGCCTCACACCCCGGGCGCCCGCCCTGTGCCGGCCGCCGCCGACCTCAGCGGCCGCCGAACCGTCGCTCCAGCGCCTCCTCGAAGGTCCCCCGGCCCACCGCCCGATCCGGCGTCAGGTTGCCGCCCGCCCGCAGTCCGCGGCCGGTCGCTCCCGGGAGGGGCAGCGGCAGCAGCAACCGGCGCCTGCCCGCCGCCCGCAGGTAGGCCTCGGCCAGCTCCCGGTACGAACGCACCTGCGGGCCGCCGACCTCCGGGGCGAAGCCGGCGGGCTCCTCCCCCGCCAGGTCCGCGACCGCCGCGGCCACCTCCCGTACGTCCACCGGCTGGCACGCCACCCCGCTCAGCACCGGGAGGACCGGCAGCTTCACGGAGGCGTCGAAGACCTTCAGCACCAGGTCGTGGAACTGCGTCGCCCGCAATACCGTCCAGCCCAGCCCCGACTCCCGCACCACCCGCTCGCAGGCGAGCTTCGTCGCGTAGTACGCGAACGGCACCCGGTCGATCCCGACGATCGACACGTACACCAGGTGCCGCACCCCGGCCTCCCGGGCCCGGGCCACCAGCGTCCGGACCCCGGCCACGTCCGCCTTCTTCTGCGTGGTCGCGCAGTCCACGACCACGTCGACCCCGGCCATCGCCTCCGCCACCCCGGCCCCGCCGACCAGGTCCCCGACCACCCACTCGACCCCGTCACCCCCGTCCCGCACCCGCCGGCTCAGCCCCCGCACCGCCACCCCGCGCGCCACCAGCAGCCGCACCACCTCCCGCCCCAACGTCCCCGTCGCCCCGGTCACCAGCACCGTTCCCACCACCGCGCCACTCCTTCCCAGAGGAACCCCGTCACCCCCTACAGACCGGACACCACCCCAGAACGTGACATCGGCACGCCCGGGGCTCGAGAAAGGCACACGAAAAAGCGGGGCGAGAACCGATGAAGGTCCTCGCCCCGCTTCAGGTGTTCACCTCAGGAGGCGACCACCGGGGTCGGGCGCGGTCAGCTGCAGCCGCTGGTGGAGCCGCAGCCCTCGCAGAGGTAGCAGCTGCCGGCGCGGCGCATCTTGGTGCCGCAGGAGAAGCAGAGCGGGGCGTCGGCGTTGAGGCCGAGCTGGATCTCCATCAGCTCCGTGGAGTTGTGGGCCTGCTTCGGGGTCGCCTTGGGTGCCTCGACGACGACGGGGGCCGGGGCCGGGGCCGGGACGGCGGCCGGCTTGGCGGCGACGGGGGCGGACTGGGCGAGCGACTCGGTGTCGAGCTCCTCGGCCTCCAGCGGCTCGTACGAGCCCGTCTCCAGGTGGCGCTGGCGCTCCTCGACGGAGTGGATGCCGAGCGCCGAGCGGGTCTCGAACGGCAGGAAGTCGAGCGCCAGGCGGCGGAAGATGTAGTCGACGATCGACTGCGCCATCCGCACGTCCGGGTCGTCGGTCAGGCCGGCCGGCTCGAAGCGCATGTTGGTGAACTTCGAGACGTAGGTCTCCAGCGGCACACCGTACTGGAGGCCGACCGAGACGGCGATGGAGAAGGCGTCCATCATGCCCGCGAGGGTCGAGCCCTGCTTGGACATCTTCAGGAAGACCTCGCCCAGGCCGTCGTCCGGGTAGGAGTTGGCGGTCATGTAGCCCTCGGCGCCACCGACCGTGAAGGAGGTGGTGATGCCCGGACGGCCCTTGGGCAGGCGCTTGCGGACCGGGCGGTACTCGACGACCTTCTCGACCACGGCGGCCGGGGTGACCGGGGCGGCCGCCTCGGTCTTCTCCTCGGAGTCCTTCTTCTTGGCCGAGAGCGGCTGGCCGACCTTCGAGTTTTCGCGGTAGATGGCGAGCGCCTTGACGCCCATCTTCCACGCCTCGAAGTAGATCTCCTCGACGTCCTCGACGGTCGCGGCGGCCGGCATGTTCACGGTCTTGGAGATGGCGCCGGAGATCCAGGGCTGGATCGCGGCCATCATCCGCACGTGCCCCATCGGCGAGATGGAGCGCTCGCCCATCGCGCAGTCGAACACCTCGTAGTGCTCCGGCTTCAGGCCCGGGGCGTCCACCACGTTGCCGTGCTCGGCGATGTGGGCGACGACCGCCTCGGTCTGCTCGTCCTGGTAGCCGAGGCGCTTGAGGGCGCGCGGGACGGTGCCGTTGACGATCTGCATCGAGCCGCCGCCGACCAGCTTCTTGAACTTGACCAGGGCCAGGTCGGGCTCGACGCCGGTGGTGTCGCAGTCCATCATCAGGCCGATGGTGCCGGTCGGGGCGAGCACCGAGGCCTGGGCGTTGCGGAAGCCGTTCTGCGCGCCGAGGCGGAGCACGTCCTGCCAGGACTTGTTGGCGGCCAGCCAGACCGGAGCGTCCAGGTCGTCGTGGGAGACGGCGTCCAGCGAGGCGTCGGCGTGCTGCTTCATGACCTGCTGGTGCGGGGCCGCGTTGCGGGCGTAGCCGTCGTACGGGCCGACCACGCCGGCGAGTTCGGCGCCGCGGCGGTAGGCGGTGCCGGTCATCAGCGAGGTGATGGCGCCGGCCAGGGCGCGGCCGCCCTCGCTGTCGTAGGCGTGGCCGGTGGCCATCAGCAGGGCGCCGAGGTTGGCGTAGCCGATGCCGAGCTGGCGGTAGGCGCGGGTGGTCTCGCCGATCTTCTCGGTGGGGAAGTCCGCGAAGCAGATGGAGATGTCCATCGCGGTGATGACCAGCTCGACGACCTTGGCGAAGGTCGCCGCGTCGAAGGAGTCGTCGTCGCGGAGGAACTTCATCAGGTTCAGCGAGGCGAGGTTGCAGCTGGAGTTGTCCAGGTGCATGTACTCGGAGCAGGGGTTGGACGCGTTGATGCGGCCGGACTCCGGGCAGGTGTGCCAGTGGTTGATCGTGGTGTCGTACTGGATGCCGGGGTCGGCGCAGGCCCAGGCGGCCTCGGCCATCTTGCGGAACAGCTTCTTCGCGTCGACGGTCTCGATGACCTCGCCGGTCATCCGGGCGCGCAGGCCGAATTCGGTGCCGTTCTCGACGGCGGTCATGAATTCGTCGTTGACGCGGACCGAGTTGTTGGCGTTCTGGTACTGGACGGAGGTGATGTCGTCCCCGCCGAGGTCCATGTCGAAGCCCGCGTCGCGCAGGGCGCGGATCTTCTCCTCCTCCTTCACCTTGGTCTCGATGAAGGCCTCGACGTCCGGGTGGTCCACGTCGAGCACGACCATCTTGGCCGCGCGGCGGGTGGCGCCACCGGACTTGATGGTGCCGGCCGAGGCGTCGGCGCCGCGCATGAAGGAGACCGGGCCGGAGGCGTTGCCGCCGGAGGAGAGCAGTTCCTTGGAGGAGCGGATCCGGGAGAGGTTCAGGCCGGCGCCGGAGCCGCCCTTGAAGATCATGCCCTCTTCCTTGTACCAGTCGAGGATCGAGTCCATGGAGTCGTCGACGGACAGGATGAAGCAGGCGCTGACCTGCTGGGGCTGCTTGGTGCCGACGTTGAACCAGACCGGCGAGTTGAAGCTGAACACCTGGTGGAGGAGGGCGTGGGTCAGCTCGTGCTCGAAGATCTCGGCGTCGTCCTTGGAGGCGAAGTAGCCGTGCTTCTCGCCGGCGGCGCGGTAGGTGAGCACCACGCGGTCGATGATCTGCTTGAGGCTCCACTCGCGCTGGGGGGTGCCGACGGCGCCGCGGAAGTACTTGGACGTGACGATGTTGACGGCGTTGACCGACCAGAAGTCGGGGAACTCGACGCCGCGCTGCTCGAAGTTGATCGAGCCGTCACGCCAGTTGGTCATGACGACGTCCCGCCGCTCCCAGCGGACCTCGTCATACGGGTGCACGCCAGGAGTGGTGTAGATGCGCTCCATCCGGAGACCGCCCTTCGGGGCCTTGGCGCCCTTGGCCGCGGCCTTCTCGGACTTCGACCCGCGTGCGGAACCGCTCGTGGTGTCTGTCACTTCTCGCTCCTCCTCCTGGGCAAACGCCCGAAGTGCCCTGAAAAGTCCGGGCACTGCTGGTTCGTTCTTCCGGTGTGCGGGCAGGCAGGAACCCTGCCTGCTTGCGCACGGTTTGTAGTGTTCTGTGCCCCGATTTCGGGCACGCGTGGGCCCCGCGGGGCCGTGGTGGTGCGGGTGGCTGGGCCCGCGAGGGGCCCGGCGCCTCCTAGGGCGCGGCGGCGGACACGGACACGCAGGTGTCGTCCGCCTCGGGGGTGCGGGGCCGTTCTGCGCGGAGCTCCGCGATGGCGGCCTCGAAGTCTTCCAGTCCGTCGTACGCCTGGTACACGGAGGCGAAGCGCAGGTAGGCGACCACGTCGAGTTCCTTGAGCGGGCCGAGTATGGCCAGCCCCACGTCGTGGGTGGTCAGCTCGGCGCTGCCGCTGGCGCGCACGCACTCCTCGACCCGCTGGCCGAGCTGGGCGAGCGCGTCCTCGGTGACCGGGCGGCCCTGGCAGGCCTTGCGGACGCCGGTGATGACCTTCTGCCGGGAGAACGGCTCGGTGACGCCGCTGCGCTTGATGACCATCAGCGCGGCCGTCTCCACCGTGGTGAAGCGGCGTCCGCAGTCCGGGCACTGCCGACGACGGCGGATGCAGCTGCCGTCCTCGGTGGTCCGGCTGTCGACAACACGGCTGTCGGAGTGCCGGCAGAAGGGGCAGTGCACCTCGGGATCCCTCCCTGGCAGAACGTTCGGACCTGTTGAGTCTATGCGATGCGCCCCCGGCCTCGGCAAGCTGATCATGCGGGGCGACCACTAGTACTGGGCACGGAGAGGACTGTAGCCACTACATCTAGGAGTCTGGGGGAGGTGAGCGCCTTGGCGTGTCGATGTCGCGAGGGGCCCGATTAGACTGCCGGGGGCGAGTTTCGCTCGAACATTTACTCGATGTACAACAAAGCCTTGATCGAGTCAGTCAACTCCCGAATAATTCACTCGAACGTGTGTTTGGCGCAACCTTTCGATAGGAGGCGCGTTGGGCTGGAAAAGGGGAGAGGACAGCCGTCGAGAGGGGCCGCCGTGAACACGATCGAAAGCAACACCATCCCGGTGCAGGAACACTCCCAGTTCAAGGTGGGGCAGCGCACCACGAATCAGCAGGGTGTGGACAGCAGCATGGACCGTAGCGAAGACCACCGCCTCTCCGGCGCGGCCCTTTCCGGGGCGACCCGCGTTCCCGACCAGCCGATCGAACACTCCACCGCCATGGACGACTCCCACACCTCCCCCGCCCGGGCGATGCCAGGTCGCCCCCCCGGCATCCGCACCGACGAGGCCGGTCTCACCGAGCGCCAGCGCCGGGTGATCGAGGTCATCCGGGATTCCGTCCAGCGCCGCGGCTACCCGCCGTCCATGCGGGAGATCGGCCAGGCCGTGGGCCTGTCCAGCACCTCCTCGGTCGCCCACCAGCTGATGGCCCTGGAGCGCAAGGGCTTCCTGCGCCGGGATCCGCACCGCCCGCGCGCCTACGAGGTCCGCGGCGTCGAGGTGGCCCGTCCGAACACCGCCGAGACGGCCGGCCGGCCCTCCACCTCCTACGTCCCGCTGGTCGGCCGGATCGCCGCCGGCGGGCCGATCCTGGCCGAGCAGACGGTCGAGGACGTCTTCCCGCTGCCCCGCCAGCTGGTCGGCGAGGGCGAGCTGTTCGCGCTCACCGTGCGCGGCGACTCGATGATCGAGGCGGCCATCTGTGACGGCGACTGGGTCACCGTGCGCCGCCAGCCGGTCGCCGAGAACGGCGACATCGTGGCCGCGATGATCGACGGCGAGGCCACCGTGAAGCGGCTCAAGCGCGAGGACGGCCGGATCTGGCTGATGCCGCACAACCCGGCGTACGAGCCGATCAACGGCGACAACGCGACCATCCTGGGCAAGGTCGTCGCAGTCCTGCGCCGCCTCTGAGCGGTCCTGCGCCGCCTCTGAGCGGTCCGGCGCCGCCCCTGGGCGGCCCCGTGCGCCTCTGAGCGCACCCGCGCCGCCTCGGCGCGCACAGCAACACGCACCAGCACGCACCGCACCACCACACACACCGGGAAGGGGCTCCTCCGCACAGTGCGGGGAGCCCCTCCGGCGTTCCACGGGCCGGGCGGCCGGGGCCCTCAGCCCCGCTTCACCACCGGCCGCACCGGCGCCGCCGAGGCGTCGATCGACGCCAGCGAGCGGCGCACCTGGTTGCGGTCCGTGGTGTACCAGAACTCCGGCATCGAGGAGCGGAAGAAGCTCCCGTACCGCTTGGTCTCCACCCGCGGGTCCAGCACCGCGACCACGCCCCGGTCGTCGGCCGCGCGCACCAGCCGGCCCGCGCCCTGCGCCATCAGCAGCGCCGCGTGCGTCGCCGCGACGGCCATGAAGCCGTTCCCGCCGCGCTGTTCGACGTCCTTCTGGCGGGCGCTCATCAGCGGGTCGTCCGGCCGGGGGAACGGGATCCGGTCCATCACGACCAGCTGGCAGGCCGAGCCGGGCACGTCCACGCCCTGCCAGAGCGAGAGCGTGCCGAACAGGCAGGTCGTCGCGTCCGAGGCGAACTCCCTGATCAGCTCGCCGAGGGTGTCCTCGCCCTGGAGCAGGACGCGGTGGTCCAGCCGCTCGCGCATCGCCTCGGCGGCCGTCTGGGCGCCGCGCATCGAGGAGAACAGGCCCAGGGTCCGACCGCCGGCCGCGCCGATCAGCTCGGCCAACTCGTCCAGCATGTCGGGCCGTTCGGGATCGCGCCCGGGGTCGGCCAGGTGCTTGGCGACGTACAGGATGCCCTGCTTGGGGTACTTGAACGGCGAGCCGACGTCGATCCCGCGCCAGTGCGGCACCGCGTCCTCGCCGAAGCCCGCGTCGGCGTCCGGGTTGTCCCCGGCGGTGCGGACGTCCGGCAGCCGCGTCTCGGAGGGCAGGCCGACCGAGGCGGCGACGCCGTTGAAGTCCCCGCCGAGCTTGAGCGTGGCCGAGGTGAGGACGACCGAGCGCTCCTTGTACAGCCCCTCGCGCAGCAGCCCGGAGACGCTCAGCGGGGCGACCCGCAACGAGGCGGTGCCCAGCCCGTAGCGGTCGCTGCGCTCGATCCAGACCACGTCGTACTCGGAGTCCTCCAGCAGCCGCTCGGCCGTCTCGTGCAGCGCCTCGGCCGAGGCCATCGCCTGCTTGCGGACGGCGTCCTCGTCGCTGAGCCCCTTGTCCCTGGTCTCGCCGAGCGAGGTGATCACCTGGCGGGAGGCGTCCCGGATCGCGGTGACCGCGTACGCGAGGTACTCGGGCAGCTCCTCGACCCGGCCGGGCTGGGCGGTCTCCATCAGGCCGTGGTAGTTCTCGGCGGCGGCCTGGAGCGCGTCCACCGCCTTCTCGTTGGCCAGCCGCGCGGCCCGCTTCACCGCCCGGTTGACGGCGCCGACGGTCAGCTCGGCGGTGGCCGCGCCGGTGACCCGGTTGACCAGCTCGTGCGCCTCGTCCACGATCAGCAGCCCGTGCTCGGGCAGCACCGGCGCGCCCTCGATCGCGTCGATCGCGAGCATCGCGTGGTTGGTGACCACGACGTCCGCCAGCTTGGCCCGCTCCCGCGCCTTCTCCGCGAAGCACTCCTGGCCGTACGGGCAGCGGGTGGCGCCCAGGCACTCCTTGGAAGTGACCGAGAGCTGGGCCCAGGCCTTGTCGGAGACACCGGGGCTGAGGTCGTCGCGGTCCCCGGTGTCGGTCTCGTCGGCCCAGTCGCGCAGCCGCAGCACGTCCTTCCCGAGCTTCCCGGTGGGCCCGCCGAGCGCGTCCACCGGGTCGAACAGGCCCTCGCCCTCGTCGCTCGGGGTGCCTTCGTTGGCCCGGTGCAGGCAGAGGTAGTTGGAGCGGCCCTTGAGCATCGCGAACAGCGGGCGGCGGCGCAGCACCGGGTGCATCGCCTCGACGGTGCGCGGCAAGTCCCGCTCCACCAGCTGGCGTTGCAGCGCCAGGGTGGCGGTGGCGACCACCACCCGGTCGCCGTGGGCGAGCGCGGGCACCAGGTAGGCCAGGGACTTCCCGGTGCCGGTGCCGGCCTGGACGAGCAGGTGCTCGGCGTGGTCGACGGCGTCGGCGACGGCCTCGGCCATCCGGACCTGGCCGGGGCGCTCCACACCGCCGACGGCCGCCACCGCGGCGTGCAGCAGTTCGGGGATCCGCGAGCGCGGGACGGCGACGGCTTCCTCGGCCTCGTCGCCGAGGACTGCCGCCCGCTGGGATTCGGAGTCGTGGGATTCGGAGTCGTTCGTCATGACCCTCCCAGCCTACGGGGCGGGGGTGACAATCCGGTCCCGTTGCCCGGGCATCCGCACGTCCACGGCGACCAGCGCGTTCGGCACCGTCCCGTACCGGGCGGCGTGCGGGCGGTGCGGGCGGTCCTGGTAGCCGTCCATCAGCAGCCGGTTGCGGTTGAGGCAGAGCCGGTCGATCCGGGGGCGGAACAGGTCGAACAGCTCGAAGCGCTCGCGCAGCTCGGGGAAGCGGTCCTGGTAGCGCAGCACCTCGGCGCGCAGCAGGGCCCAGAACTCGGTCTCGGGCAGTCCGGTCTGCGCCTCCAGCAGCGGGGCGAGGAAGCGGAAGACGCCGATGAACAGCCCGGAGTGGATGAACTGGCAGAGCCCCTGCGGGCTCTCCCGCAGCAGCACCTCGGCCACCTCGTCGGGCAGGCCGCGCAGTTCGGGCAGGTCCTGGGCGCTGAGGTTGACGTCGTCCACGAAGTCCTTGACCGCGAGCCGGACCGGCGCGTCGGCGGGGTCGAAGACCACGATGGCGTTCTCGCCGTGCGGGGAGAAGACCAGCCCGTAGCGGTAGAGGAAGTGCAGCAGCGGCGGCATCATCGCGGCGAACAGCCGGGCGGTCCAGTCGCCGGGGAGCAGGCCGGAGCGGTCGATCAGCTCGGCGGCGAGCGCCCGCCCGTCGGAGCCGGTCTGCAGCAGCGAGGCCAGGGTGCGGGCGCGCTCGCCGCCGTCCAGGAAGGGGCCGAGCGGCTGGCGCCAGATCGCGCCGAGCAGTTCCTTGTACTGGTACGGCGCCTCGGGCAGCTCGCGGTAGAGCGGGTGGTCGACGGTGACGGAGGCGATCTCGCCGAGCAGGATCACCCGGCACTCGTCGCGCAGGTACGGGTCGGCGTCGCGCAGTCCGAGCAGCCAGGCGGTGACGGCGGGCGCGGCCAGCGTGCGCTCGACCGGCAGGCCGCGCCAGACCAGGGTGTTGAGGATGGACAGCGGCAGCTTGACGGTGCAGCGCTCGGGGTGGGCGGTGTTGAAGAAGGAGCGGATGGACTGCTGGGGCAGCCGTGGGTCGCCGTCCGAGGGCAGCGGGACGATCTCGCCGGAGGCGATCCAGGGCGCGAACAGCGGCAGGACCGTCTCGTCCCACTGCCAGGGGTGGACGGGCAGCAGCAGGTAGTCCTCGGCGTCCGGACCGAGCGCGGCGCGCAGCGCGTCCACGTCGTCGAGCTCGCGGGCGTACAGCTGCTCGGGCCGCTCCAGGCCGGGCACGCCGCGGTACTCGGCGAGCCGGCGGTGCACGGCGATCCACGGCAGCGGGCGCGGGCTGCGGGCCTCCGGGGCCCAGCGGGCGGCGTCGGCGGCGGAGAAGCCGATCCGGCCCTTGTTGGGGACGATCCAGGGGTGGCCGGTCTGCCGGCCCTCCAGCGCGGCGTGGTCGAGGTCGGCGAGTTCGGCGGCGGTCAGCGCGGTGGCGAGCTGGCGGGCGTCGGCGGTGAGGGTGGCGGAGAGCTCGCGGATCAGGTGGCCGGTGGTCTCGCCGCGCAGGCCGAGGGTCTGCCGGGCGTACGGGAGGAAGCGCAGCGGGTCCAGGCCGTCCGGGCGGGAGCAGCGGACGGACTCCGGGTCGACCTGCCAGCTGTCGTAGGAGCCGCGGCGGGCGGTGAAGCGGTACTCGGCCTCGGGCAGCTCCAGCCGGTACTCGCCGGGCTCGTCGCCGGGGACGGGTCGGAGCAGTTCCTCGTAGGCGAACTCGCCCAGCATCTTGGCCAGCAGGGCGCGGCCGGCCCGCTGCCAGTGCCCGGCGGTGAGGTGCGGGGGCAGGTGGAGCGGCGGTTCAGCGGCCGACGGTTGCGGCACGGGTCAACTCCTGGGGGCGGGGGACGGCGGGGGTGGGCTGTTCTACGGGACCGGCGGGGGCGGACTGTTCCACGGGACCGGCGGGGGTGGGCTGGTCGGCGGGACCGGCGGGGCCGGGCGGCGCGAAGCCGGTCCAGGCGGTGCGGCCGGGCAGCCGGTGGACGGTGCGCCCGGTGACGGCGTTGAGGATCACGGCGGCCCGGTGGGCGCCGAGTCCGAGGTCGGGGGTGCCGACGCCGTGGGTGTGGAGTTCGGCGTTCTGGACGTACAGCCCGCCGGTGAGTCCGGGCCGGGTGGCGACCCGGTGGTCCGGGTCGACCCGGTAGCGCCCGGCCTCGTCCCAGTCGATCAGTTCGGCGAGCGGTTCGAGCGCGGCCGGGCGGGCCGCCCGGTAGCCGGTGGCGAGCACCACGGCGTCGGTGCGCAGCAGGTGTTCGGCGCCGGAGTCGGTGTGCCGGCAGTGCAGTTCGAGGCCGCCGCAGGGGCCGGGGCGGGCGGCGTCGACGGCGGTGCCGGGGGTGATCTCGACCGGGGCGGCGTCGATCGGGCGGCCGATGGTGCGCTCGTAGAGGTGGTCGTGGATCTCGGCGAGGGTCTCGGCGCTGGCGGCCTTGTGCAGCTGCCACTGGGCGGTGACCAGCGCGTCCCGGACGGCCGCGGGCAGGCCGTGGAAGTAGCGGGTGTAGTCGGGGGTGAAGTGCTCCAGGCCGAGCTTGGAGTACTCCATGGGGGCGAGCGCCCTGGTCCGGGTGAGCCAGCGCAGCCGGACGTCGTCGCCCTCGTGGCGCCGGAGCAGGTCGAGGAAGACCTCGGCGCCGGACTGCCCGCTGCCGACGACGGTGATGTCGCGGGCGCCGGCCAGGTCGGCGCGGCGGTCCAGGTACTCGGCGGAGTGGAAGGCCCGCGGGTGGCCGGCCAGCGCGGCGAAGGCCTCGGGCAGCACCGGCCGGGTGCCGACGCCGAGGGCGAGGTTGCGGGCCCTGACCTCGGAGCGCCGGCCGGTCGCGGTGTCGGTCAGTTCGGCGCGGTACCAGGGCGCCTCCCAGTGCAGGGCGGTGACCTCGGTGCCGAAGCGGCAGTTGGCCAGCCGCTCGGCGGCCCAGCGGCAGTAGTGGTCGTACTCGCGGCGCGGCAGCTGGAAGCGCTCGGCGAAGTAGAACGGGAACAGCCGGTCCTGGTCGCGCAGGTAGTTGAGGAAGGACCACGGGCTGGTCGGGTCGACCAGGGAGACCAGGTCGGCGAGGAACGGCACCTGCATCCGGGCCCCGTCGACCAGCATCCCGGGGTGCCAGCGGAACTCCGGGCGCTGGTCGCAGAAGAGCGTGCGCAGGCCGGGGACGGGTTCGGCGAGTGCGGCGAGCGAGAGGTTGAACGGGCCGATGCCGACGCCGAGCAGGTCGTACGGAGGGGGTGTCGAGGTGTCCACAGGGTCGTCCTAGGCGGGGAGTTGGGCCTGCGCGGCGGGCCCGTCGGCCCGGTCGCGGACCATCAGGGCGGCGCGCTTGTCGGGCAGGTCGAGTTCGGCGGCGGCCCGGAATCCGGCCCGTTCGAAGGCCCGGACGGACCGCCGGTTGCGGACGTCCGGCTCGGCCAGCACCCGTTCGCAGCGCGGATTCCGGCGGAGAATCAATTCTGCGAGGGCGGCCAGCAGGACGGCGCCCAGGCCGCGGCCGCGGCTGGCGGCGGGGCCGAGCAGCAGGTGCACGCCGGTGTCGTACGGCCGGGCCGGGTAGTGCGCGGCGAGCGGGTCGAGGTCGGCGCGGTAGACCTCCCAGTAGCTCATCGGCTCGCCGTCGAGCAGGCCGAGGCACGGGAGGCTGCGGCCGTCGCCGTCCAGTTGGGCCCGGACGTGCCGTTCGGTGACCTCCGGCGGCCCGGCGAGCTCCCAGAAGGCGTCGACCTCGGGATCGTTCATCCACCCGGCGAGCAGCGCCAGGTCGGCGGGCAGCCGGACCGGGCCGAGCCGGAACTCGCCGGCCGGGGTGGGGACGGCGCCCCACCCGGACAGGCCGTCCGGCACCCGGCACCCGTCGTCCGTCATCAGGCACCCGCCACCGGGTTGGGGATGTCCACGTACACGGACTGGCTGGCGACCGGGCCGACCAGTTCGTCCATGCCGTTGACCCGGGTGAGCAGGTTGGCCTTGCAGGGCAGCGCGGGCGCGTCCAGCAGCAGCGCGGGCAGCGCCGAGCCGGTGGCGGCGGCCCGGGGGCCGGCCAGGAACCGGCGCAGCGCGGCCAGCAGCACCGTCTCGTCGGCGAGCCGCTGGGAGCCGAGGGCGCCGATCAGGCCGAGCACGTGGTTGATGCCGAGGTAGTAGGCGAAGTGGTGGTCGATCACGTCGTCCGGCAGGAAGGTGTCGCTGTCCGCGCCGAGTCCGGGCAGCCGGGCGGCGAGCCGCGCGGCGGCGCTCTCCCGGTAGTAGTAGCCCTGGTTGTCGCGGTAGCGGCCGCCGCAGGGCCAGCCCTCGGCGTCCAGCAGGACGAGGCTGTTCTGCTGGTGGGCCTCCAGGGCGATGCCGCCCCGGCCGTCCAGCCAGAGGATGGGCAGCACGACCGCGTCCAGGTAGCGCAGGAACCATTCGGCGGCCACCGTCGGCAGCGGGCGGGCGCAGCGGACGGCCAGGGCCCGCAGGGTGTCGCCGAGCCGGGAGGGCACGGTGTCGCCGGTGCCGAGCGGCTGTTCGGCGACCAGGCCGGCGACGCACAGCGCCCGGTCGGTGGGCGCGAAGGGCTGGGCGCGCAGCACGGTGTCCAGGCCGCCCGGGTCGCCGAGGGCGGGGTGGTCGACGCCGATCCAGGCCGGGTCGCGGACGATGTCGAAGCCGGGGTGGGCGGCCCGCCACTCGGCGGCCAGCCCGCTCTCCAGCAGCCGGTGCATCTCCAGGCCGCGGTGCAGTTCCTTGCGCAGGTTCTCCCGGCGGGAGTTGGTGATCCGCAGGCCGAGCGAGAGCTTGAGCATCCACGGGGTGCCGGGCCGGTAGACGGTGCGCACCGAGGAGGTGGGGTACCAGGGGTCGCCGGCCGGGCCGAGGTCGTGCAGCAGCCCGTCGGCGAGCAGGGCGGCGACGGCCGGGCGGTGGGCGAGTTCGCGGGCCTGCCAGGGGTGCAGCGGGACGGCGGCGGTGCCGGGCGGCAGCGGCACGGCGCCGTCGAGCAGGCCGGCGGTGAGCCGTTCGGCGCTCTCGGCGACGGCGGAGCCGGCCGCGAGCAGTTCGCGGTCGACGGCGTACCAGTGCAGCTGGAAGGAGCCGTGCAGTTCGGGCGAGTAGGCGGCGCTCTGGGCCGGGCCGAGGCCGTCGCGGCTCTTCGGCGTGGGGTGCAGCGGGTGGCCGAGCAGCAGGGACTGCTCGGCGGCGAGGAAGTGCGAGCGCTCCGGCCCGCCGGGCACGGCGGCGGTGCGGCGGTGGGCGAGGATCTCGGCGGTGCGCACGACCGAGTCGCCGACCCTGGCGGCCAGGTCGGCGACCTGCCCGGGGTCGGGCCGTTCGGCGGCCGCGGCGGCGAGCAGCGCGGCGGCGGTGACGGCGTCCACGGGGGCCTCGCGGACGTCCCCGGCCGGGCCGGTCTCCCCGACCGCGAGGGTGGCGGGTCCGAAGCGGTGCCAGCCGCCGGGCGACCAGTAGCGGACCGGGGCGGTGAGCCGGGCGGCCCCGCCGAGGACGGCGATCCGCAGCCGGCCGTCCGGGCCGGGCCGGGCTCCGGTCTCCCGGGTCCAGCAGCGCAGCAGGGCCTCCAGTCCGGCCTGTTCGGCGGCGACGGCCGGGTCGGGGTGCAGCAGGAGGTCGTGCCCGTGGGCCCGCTCCACGGTGGGCGACGGTACGGGCGGGGCGACGGTGAGGGCGGCGGTGCTCAAGGCTGCTCCTTGGGGCGCGTGGGGGTGCGGACGCGCACTGTGGTGGAGGGGTCGGCGGGCGCTCGCACCGTCGCGTCAGGTAAGGGTTACCTATCCCTGACGGGTGATCACAAGGACGACTCACTCGTCAGGGTGAAGATCGGGGATTGTCCACCAACGGGGCCCGATGCCCTGCTGCGTCGGCGGACCGGGCGGGCCCGGATCACGGATCGGTGACCTCCGGCCCGCACCGCAACCCGGGGGGCGGGCAGCGCCGTCCTCGTCCGCGATGGAAGACTCCATGGCGGCGAACCGCCGCACCGCGAACCGGCCGGACACGCACCATCGCGGTGCACGACCGCCGGCCGTGACACCACCGGGCGGCCCGGCACCGACCGGCACCGACCGACCGAGCACAGGGGGAAGCGCACAGATGCCCACGATCCACCGGTCAGCCCTGGCCGCCGCCCTGGCCGCGGGCACCCTGCTCGCCGTGACCGCCTGCGGGCCGGACGGCCCGGCGGGCGGCGGGACCAGTCCCGCACCGCCGCCCTCCACCGAGTCGACCCAGGCCGCGGGTTCGGGCGGCGTGATCGGCGGGATCCCGCTCCCGTCCGGGCTGCCGACCAGCCTGCTGGAGGGACTGCCCAGGAGCTGGGACGACCTGAAGAAGTGGAAGTACGAGGACTGGGACAAGTGGGCGTCCAAGCACGTCTTCAACAACCCGGTGGTGAAGGACTTCTGGGACCCGGACAAGATGGGTGACTCCAAGCCCGCCGACCCGGCCCCGCCCACCGCCAAGCCCGCCCCCGCCACGCCCAAGCCGGCCACCGACGACGGCGTGACCGACCCCGATCCCGCGGCGGTCAAGGCCGTGACGGTGCCCCGCCCGTACCTGAAGCAGCCCTCCGGCAAAGTGTTCTTCTCCGCCCAGGGCGGCCGCGGCAACTGCTCGGCGACGGTGATCGCCGACCCCCAGCACCCGGGCAAGAGCAACCTGGTCTGGACGGCCGGGCACTGCGTGCACGAGGGCAAGGGCGGGAACTTCTACAAGGACCTGGTCTTCGTGCCCGCCTACAACAACTCCGGCGCCTCCAGCGGCGGCAAGCGGGCCCCGCTGTCCGAGCTGGCCCCGCTCGGCACCTGGTGGGCCGACCAGGTCACCACCTCGCCGCAGTGGATGGTCGAGGGCGGCGGCACCGGCGACGCCGCCAACCAGTACGACTTCGCGGTGATGCGCGTGCACAACCAGAACGACACCGGCAAGTCCCTGGAGGAGACGGTCGGTTCGGCCGTCCCGGTCTGGTTCGACGCGCCGCGCGACCAGCTCAAGGTCTCGGCCGTCGGCTACCCGCTCGCCAAGCCGTTCGACGGCCAGGAGCTGTACAAGTGCGACGGCGGCAAGCCCACCCGGCTCTCCTTCGACGCCAAGCGCCCGACCATGCTGACCATCGGCTGCACCATGACCCAGGGCGCCAGCGGCGGCGGCTGGTTCGCCACCATGCCGGACGGCCGGACCGCGCTGGTCAGCAACACCTCGATCGGCACCCAGGAGCACACCTCGCTGAGCGGCCCGTACCTGGAGGCGGTCGCCCGGCAGGCGCTGGACTGGATCTCCAAGAAGTAGCCGCCGCCGACGGGGGGCGGTAGGGAACCACCAGCACAGCACGGGGGGACGAGCCAGCATGCCGAGAACCACCAGCCGGCGGCGCCGGGCCGCGACGGGCGGCGCCGCGCTGCTCGCCGCGCTCGCGCTGGGCGCGGCCGGGTGCGGCCCGGACGGCCCCGCCCGGCCCGCCACCGCGCCCCTCGCCCTGCCCAGGTCGTCGCCCACCAGCCCGGGCGACCTGAGCGGCTGGAAGGTGGACGACTGGGCCCGCTACGTCGCCGAGAGCGCCTTCGCCAACGACGCGGCGCCCGGCGCCTGGACGGCGGTCCGGATGGACGCCGCCAGGCCCCGGCCCACCCCGGAGTACTCGCTGACCGCCCCCGCGGCGGCCGGCGTCGAGCGGGACGCCCCGCCCGCCGCCGTCCCGGCCAAGCCGCAGCCGCACCCGTACGGACCGGTCGGTTCGGTGGTCGGCCGGCTCTTCGCGACCACGTCGCAGGGCGACGTGTCCTGCTCCGCCACCGTGGTCTCCGACCCGGTCAACCCGGGCCGCAGCAACCTCGTCTACACCGCCGCGCACTGCCTGCACGACGGCAAGGGCGGCGGCTGGCTGAAGAACCCGGTCTTCGTGCCCGGCTTCAACCGGGACGGCCAGGCGGTCCACGGCAAGGCGAACGCCGACCGGCTGGTCGCCCCGTACGGCCGGTGGACGGCGGTGCGCGCGCTGGTCTCGCCGACCTGGCTCCAGGAGAGCGGCGTCGGGGCCCACCACCAGTACGACTACGGCGTCCTGCGGGTGCGCGGCGAAGACGGCTCCGGGAGGTCCCTGGAGGAGACGGTCGGCGGCTCGGTGCCGATCTGGTTCAACGCCCCGCGCGACCAGATCACCGGGACCGCCGCCTACGGCTACCCGGCCGAGCGGCCGTTCGACGGCCTGGAGCTCGAACACTGCGACTCCCCGCTGGCCCCCGGGCTGCTCTCCTTCGACCGGGACCGCCCGCCGATGTACGTGATCGGCTGCACCATGACGGCGGGCGCCGCCGGCGGCGGCTGGTTCGTCATCCGGGACGGCAAGCCCAACCTGGTCAGCGTCGGCGCGGTCGGCAACCGCAACCCGGCCGGCTACCAGGCCGGCCCCTCCCTCCAGGACCAGGCGAAGCAGGCCTTCGACTACTTCGCCAAGAACGTCCGGTAGCACCGCCGGAGACACGGAGGGGCCCCGGGACGGCGATCCGTCCCGGGGCCCCTCCGTGCGCTTCGGGCTCAGCCCTGCAGGGCCACCGCGAAGTACTCCAGCTCGGCGGCCAGCTCGGCCGGCACCTTGGCGTGCAGCAGGGTGCCCTCGCCGGTGTGCTCGGTGGAGAGCAGCTCGCCCTCGGCGTGCACCCGGGAGACCAGCGCGCCCTGGGTGTAGGGCACCAGGGCCCGCACCTCGACCGCCGGACGCGGCAGCTCGTCGTCGATCAGCCGCAGCAGCTCCTCGATGCCGGCGCCGCTGCGGGCCGACACCACGATGGCGTGCGGCTCGCGGCGCAGCAGGCGCTGGAGCACGTGCGGATCGGCGGCGTCCGCCTTGTTGATCACCACGACCTCCGGCACGTTCTGCGCGTCGACCGAGACGATGACCTCGCGGACGGCGGCCAGCTGCGTCTCCGGCTCGGGGTGCGAGCCGTCCACGACGTGCAGGATGAGGTCCGCGTCGGCGACCTCCTCCATGGTCGAGCGGAAGGCCTCGACCAGGTGGTGCGGCAGGTGCCGGACGAAGCCGACGGTGTCGGCCAGGGTGTAGAGCCGCCCGGTCGGGGTCTCGGCCCGGCGCACCGTCGGGTCCAGGGTGGCGAACAGCGAGTTCTCCACCAGGACGCCGGCGCCGGTGAGCCGGTTGAGCAGGGAGGACTTGCCGGCGTTGGTGTACCCGGCGATGGCCACGGACGGCACCTGGTGGCGCCTGCGCTCCTGGCGCTTGGTGTCGCGGCCCTTCTTCATGTCGGCGATCTCCTTGCGGAGCTTCGCCATCTTCTCGCGGATCCGGCGCCGGTCGGTCTCGATCTTGGTCTCACCGGGACCGCGGGTGGCCATGCCGCCGCCCGAGGAGCCGGAGCCACCGCCACCCATCTGCCGGGACAGCGACTGACCCCAGCCGCGCAGCCGCGGCAGCATGTACTGCATCTGCGCGAGCGAGACCTGCGCCTTGCCCTCCCGGGACTTGGCGTGCTGGGCGAAGATGTCCAGGATCAGGGCCGTCCGGTCGACGACCTTGACCTTGACCACGTCCTCCAGGTGGATCAGCTGGCCCGGGGTGAGCTCACCGTCGCAGACCACGGTGTCGGCGCCGGTGGCGGCGACGATGTCGCGCAGCTCCTTCGCCTTGCCGGAGCCGATGTAGGTGGCCGCGTCGGGCTTGTCACGGCGCTGGATGACGCCGTCCAGCACCTGGGAGCCGGCCGTCTCGGCGAGCGCGGCGAGCTCGGCCATCGAGTTCTCCGCCTCCTCCAGCGTGCCGTCCGTCCAGACGCCGACGAGCACCACGCGCTCCAGGCGGAGCTGGCGGTACTCGACCTCGGTGACGTCTTCGAGTTCGGTGGAGAGGCCGGCGACCCGGCGCAGGGCGGCTCGCTCGCTGCGGTCGTACTGGTCGCCGTCGTAGTGGTGGCCGCGGTCCTCGTCGATGGCCGCGAGGTCCTCGTCCATGAGGGCTTCCGCCCGCAGACCGTCGAGGCGGCGCGGAGCGTCGGCGTGGTCGCGGGTGTCGAACGTGGAGGTCATTCTGTCCTTTGGCTGGCTGGTACGGGTGGCCTTCGGGGACCGCGGTGGCGGTCCCGTACGGAGTCTGCCCAGCTGCCGCCCCGGCTACCGTCCGGGCGGGGTGAGCTACCCCTCAGGTCCCCGGGTGCCCCCGGGCTCCTGTGCCCGGAGAACGCCGTGGACCGGCCGTGAATTCCCCATGATGGTCGCACGCCCGGCGCGGGCCGGTCATCCCCATTTTCCCCGGGACTGCGGCCCCTACGAACCCTCCGGGGCCTGCGGCCGGCTCACGTCGTACACCCCGGAGACCTTGAGCATCGCCCGCATCAGCCCGGGCAGCGCGGCCGGCTCGGGCAGTTCGACGGTGTAGGTGTGCCGGACCCGGGACTCCTGCGGCGGCTCGACCTCGGCCGAGACGATGCCGACGCCCGCGCCGGAGATCGCCGCGGTGAGGTCGGCGAGCAGCCGGGGCCGGTTCAGCGCCTCGGCCCGCAGGGTGGCCCGGTGCCCGGCGGCGGGCGCGCCCTCCGACTGCCAGCGGACCTCCAGCTCGGCCCGCCCGTCCGCGCGCATCCGCTCCCCCGCCGGGCAGCCGGTGCGGTGCACCGCGACCGCGCCGCCGCGGATCGGGTAGCCGGCCACCTCGTCCGGCGGCACCGGGGTGCAGCAGCGGGCCAGCCGGACCGACGCCCCGGGCCGGCCGGCCACCGTGACCGGGGCCGCCCGCCGCTCGGCGGCC